>NZ_JBLJAK010000080.1:0-8558 GCF_047530105.1 Serratia sp. T13T92
GGAGCCCCATAGAGGCCCTCAGAAAAAGCAAAAAGCAGTGTGGTGGGAAAATATCGCGATCGCGACCTACGGTCGCTAAAAACAACGAACCCCATCAAAATAATGGGGTTCGTCATCAGTCTGAGGCCACCTGCGTTCGGTGGCCTTTTTTTGTTCGAGCTTGAAGCTTACTGGAACAGGTTCAGATTTTCTTTGGCGTAGGCTTCAAAATCGGTGCAGCCGCCAATGTGGGTCTGATCGATAAAGATCTGCGGCACGGTTTCTACCGGTTTGCCCACGGTTTTTTCCAAATCGGCCTTGGTGATGCCTTCTGCGTGAATATCAACATAACGGAAGTTGAAATCGTCACGCTCTTCAGTCAATTTCTCTGCCAGCTCTTTAGCACGGACACAGTAAGGACAGCCCGGACGCCCGAAGATTACAGCAAACATGTAACACTCCTAGTCTGTTATTAATAATTAACCGTTATTGTAACGACATTCCTTCCGTCATAAAAAGACTTCAGTTGCGCTATCACTCACGTCATGGCGCTTACTATGCCCGTTGGTGGAGCTAAAAAAAAGCAGGATCTGCCTCTTGGTTTGATTTATAGAACCGATTAATCAACTAGGGCTGTTGCTGTGATGGCGAATTTACTACACTGGACACAGTGAGTCTGGAGAAAAAAATATGCGTTCATTCGGTGACTTACCGCGTTCTGTGCTGGTGCTTGAAGGATTGGGCATGGTGCTGTTGATACTCTCTTATCTGAGTATTCATGACTACGTGCGCTTGCCGGGTATGCTGGCTTCGCAACAGGCGGCGGTTGGCATGATCTTTCTTGGCGTCTTCATGATGGTTCCGGCAGCCGCGTTTTTGGTCTGGCGCGTAGTTCAAGGGTTCGGCCCGCTACTGCGCGGTGGCCAGCCGCCGCAGAACGATCGGCGTACCCCGCCGAAAGATAAACAAGACCAGGGACCGCAAGACTAAACGCGGCTATGGGGAATGCCTGCCAATGCAGGTGATCAACGCCTTTAGGGGTGACGAGTGAAAATTGCCATTCTTTCACGCGATGGTTCGCTGTACTCATGTAAAAGACTGCGTGAGGCTGCAGAGCAGCGTGGGCACCGTATCGATGTTATCGATCCGCAGTCTTGTTATATGAATATCAACCCGGCGGCACCAAGCATTCATTATCGTGGCCGCCAGTTGGAACGTTACGATGCCGTGATCCCGCGTATCGGTTCTGCTATTACGTTTTATGGCACTGCCGTGCTGCGCCAGTTTGAACTGCTCGGCAGCTATCCACTCAATGAATCTGTAGCCATTACCCGCGCCCGTGACAAGCTGCGTTCGCTGCAACTGCTGGCGCGCCAGGGGATTGATCTGCCCATTACCGGCTTTGCGCATTCGCCGGATGACACCGGTGATTTGATCGAACTGGTGGGCGGCGCACCGCTGGTGGTGAAGCTGGTTGAAGGGACACAGGGGATCGGCGTGGTATTGGCCGAAACTCGCCAGGCGGCGGAGAGCGTGATCGACGCCTTTCGTGGCCTGAATGCCCATATCCTGGTGCAGGAGTATATCCGCGAAGCCAACGGCTGTGACATTCGCTGCCTGGTCGTTGGCGGCAGGGTAGTTGCCGCGATTGAACGCCAGGCGAAGCCTGGGGAGTTTCGGTCGAACCTGCACCGTGGTGGCACGGCTCGTAAAGTGCATATCACCGGCAAGGAACGCGCAACGGCGATCAAGGCCGTGGAGACGCTGGGGCTGGATGTTGCCGGGGTTGATATCCTACGTGCCGATCGTGGCCCGCTGGTGATGGAGGTGAATGCATCGCCGGGGTTAGAAGGCGTTGAAACCACCACCGGGTTGGATATTGCAGGCATGATGATCGAGTACATTGAGCAACAAGCCCGGCCTGGCTTTCGTCTGAAATCTGGCGGATGATAAATTGCGCTTTCCTCTGTCGCGCCAAGCGTGTACGGGGGATCGCAGGTGCGGATAGGTTGTGTGATGTTGTCGTATTAGTGAATTAAGCGGCTTTGATCGTGGCATCTCGATTGAATATTCCGTAAGCTATGCGCCTTTTCATGTCATTGAACCCTGTGAGGCTGGTAATTTATGGATTCACTCATCGTCCCCGATTTGGCGTTATTACGACGTTGGTTGGATCAGTTGGGGATCTCGTTTTTTGAATGTGACTCTTGCCAGGCGCTACACCTGCCGCACATGCAAAACTTTGACGGCGTATTCGATGCCAAGCTCGATCTGGTGGACAATGTGATCCTGTTTTCCGCGTTGGCCGAAGTTAAGCCAACCGCACTGATCCCGCTGGTGGCCGATCTCAGTCAAATCAATGCCAGCTCGCTGACCATCAAGGCCTTTGTTGATATTCAAGACGATAATTTGCCAAAGCTGATCGTTTGCCAGTCTTTGAGCATTGCCGTGGGCGTAGCCTATGAGCAGTTTGCCCACTTTATGCAACAGGGCGAAGAACAGATCTCGATGGTGATCCTGGAAGCCAGGGCGAACGATCTGCTGTTTATGGGTGATGAAGAAGAGAACCCGGCTACCGTAGCCAGCCAACCGATGCTGCATTAATCTTCGCTGTACATTATGTGTGCCGCAGATCTGGCGGCACGCAGCCCGGATTTTCCTCCACAAACAAATATTCTGCGTTTCTCCCCTTATTGCCAGATATTTCTCGTCTTTTAGGCCGTTATTGCCGCATCACATACAGACCCCGTGCATAATTAATCGATAAACGGCGTTTTTTACCCTGGAGGCTGGCACCGTCTGGCAACTCCGGTTATGCTGCTGATCTTGCTAAAGGCTGACGCTCCTGTTTGTGACCTCGTGGGCTGGCAGGTGAGAAAATCGCATGCAATCAACTGCATAGCTATTCACTCGCGATCGCAACGATTGCGCTCGGCTAATCAAAGGCGTTGTATCCTTTCAGGATACAAATTTACCCCTTGTTTTGGAGGAAGTTACGGATGGTCACCCAACGTAAAAAGTGGTTATCGGGTGTGGTTGGCGGCTTGCTGATGACGGCTTGCCTCACCGCGTCGGCCGCAGACAATACGCTGCACATCTACAATTGGTCCGACTACATTGCACCGGATACCCTGGCCAAATTCCAGAAAGAAACCGGCATCAAAGTGGTGTATGACGTCTTTGATTCCAACGAGGTTCTGGAAGGCAAACTGATGGCGGGCAGCACCGGTTATGACTTGGTGGTTCCTTCCTCCAACTTCCTTGAGCGCCAGTCCAAAGCCGGTATTTTTGAAGCGCTGGACAAGAGCAAGATACCTAATTACAAAAACCTTGATCCCGAGATGCTGCAACTGGTTGCGCATAACGACAAGGAGAATAAGTACGGTATCCCTTACATGATGGTGACCACCGGCATTGGCTATAACGTCGATAAGGTCAAAGCGGTGCTGGGTAAAGATGCCCCGGTTGATAGCTGGGATCTGATCCTTAAACCGGAAAACCTGGAGAAGCTGAAAAGCTGTGGTGTCTCCTTCCTGGATGCGCCAAGCGAAGTCTATGCCACCGTCTTACACTATTTGGGTAAAGATCCTAACAGCACCAGTGCGGAAGATTACACCGGTGCGGCCAACGATCTGCTGATGAAGCTGCGCCCGAATATCCGCTATTTCCACTCGTCCCAGTACATTAACGATCTGGCTAACGGGGATATTTGCGTGGCCATTGGCTGGTCTGGCGACATCATGCAGGCCGCGAACCGTGCCAAGGAAGCCAAAAACGGCGTCAATGTGGCCTACTCCATTCCAAAAGAAGGGGCGCTGACCTACTTTGACATGTTTGCGATGCCAGCCGATGCCAAAAACAAAGATGCGGCCTACCAGTTCCTGAACTTCCTGCTCAAGCCAGAGGTGATCGCGGATATCAGCAACCACGTGTTTTATGCCAACGCGGTAAAAGACGCCACGCCGCTGGTGAATGCCGAGGTGCGTGATAACCCGAACGTTTACCCACCGGCAGATATTCGCGCCAAACTTTACACGCTGAACGTACAGTCGCCAAAACTTGACCGTGTTGTTACCCGTGCATGGACTAAAGTTAAAAGCGGGAAGTAAATACCCGATTCTGATGTTCGGCAGGCGGGGTTAACCCGCCTGCATTGCCATTGTGGGCCATGGCAATTGCTGTGGTTGTTCGTACTGCTTTAGCCGGAGAGCACCCCGATTGAACGACGTTATCCCTCGTCCGCTAGCCAAATCGCAGAAGGTTTTCACCCCTCTGCTGGAAATCCGTAACCTCACCAAAACCTTTGACGGCCAGAATGCGGTAGAAGACGTCAGCCTGACGATCTACAAGGGCGAAATCTTTGCGCTGTTGGGGCCTTCTGGCTGTGGAAAATCGACGTTGCTGCGTATGTTGGCCGGTTTTGAACAGCCGACGGAAGGGCAAATTGTCCTCGATGGCCAGGACATGTCCCATGTGCCGCCATACCAGCGCCCGGTGAATATGATGTTCCAGTCCTATGCGCTGTTCCCCCATATGACGGTGGAGCAGAACATCGCGTTTGGCCTCAAGCAGGACAAAATGCCGCGCGCGCAAATTAACGAGCGCGTCACAGAAATGCTGACGCTGGTGCATATGCAGGAATACGCCAAGCGTAAGCCGCACCAGCTCTCCGGCGGGCAACGCCAGCGTGTGGCTCTGGCACGTAGCCTGGCAAAACGGCCAAAGCTGTTGCTGTTGGACGAACCGATGGGCGCGCTGGATAAAAAACTGCGCGATCGTATGCAGCTGGAAGTGGTGGATATCCTGGAGCGCGTGGGCGCGACCTGCGTCATGGTCACCCACGATCAGGAAGAAGCGATGACCATGGCTGGCCGTATCGCCATCATGAACCGCGGCAAGTTTGTGCAAATCGGTGAGCCGGAAGAGATCTACGAGCACCCGAACAGCCGTTTCAGCGCCGAGTTTATCGGTTCGGTCAACGTGTTCGATTGCGTGTTGCAGGAGCGGCGAGATGATGCATTGATCCTGCAAAGTCCGGGGTTACGCCATGCGCTTAAGGTCGATCCTGATTCATCGGTGGTAGACGGTGTGCCTATTCAGGTCGCGCTCCGCCCGGAAAAGATCATGCTGTGTGAGGAAGTGCCGGAAGACGGCTGCAACTTTGCAGTGGGTGAGGTGGTGAACATCGCCTATCTGGGCGATCTGTCGATCTACCACGTCAAACTGCTCAGCGGGCAGATGATCAGTGCGCAGCTGCAAAACGGCCATCGCTTCCGCAAAGGGATGCCGACCTGGGGTGATGAAGTGCGCCTGTGTTGGGAAACCGACAGCTGTGTGGTTCTGACGGTGTAGTTGAGAACGTGAGGAGTAACCACCATGACATTGCTTTCTGAACGTTCGCCGGAGCCTCCGGCAAGAGTACCCGGCCCGATTAAGGCGTTTATCCAACGTTTGCAGATGGCCCATGGCCGCAAGTTGGTGATCGCGCTGCCGCTGCTGTGGCTGCTGCTGTTGTTTATGCTGCCGTTCCTGATCGTGTTCAAGATCAGCCTCTCAGAGCTGGCCTTGGCGGTACCGCCTTATACCGATCTGATGAGTTGGGCAGACGGCAAACTCGATATTGCGCTGAACTTTGCCAACTACCTGCAGTTGACCGATGACCCGTTATACATCGATGCCTATCTGCAATCCTTGCAGATCGCGGCGGTTTCAACGCTGTGCTGCCTGGTGATCGGCTATCCGCTGGCGTGGGCGGTGGCGCACAGTAAGCCGTCGACCCGTAACATTCTGCTGCTGTTGGTGATCCTGCCTTCCTGGACGTCATTCCTGATCCGCGTGTATGCCTGGATGGGGATACTGAAGAACAACGGGGTGTTGAACAACTTCCTGATGTGGTTGGGGGTGATCGATCAGCCGCTGGTGATCCTGCATACCAATCTGGCGGTGTATATCGGCATCGTTTATTCCTATCTGCCGTTTATGGTGTTGCCAATTTATACCGCGCTGACGCGCCTTGATTACTCGCTGGTTGAAGCCTCGCTGGATCTGGGGGCCAAGCCGTTGAAAACCTTCTTCAGCGTGATCATGCCGTTAACGCGTGGCGGTATCATTGCCGGCTCGATGCTGGTGTTTATCCCGGCGGTGGGGGAGTTCGTGATCCCGGAACTGCTCGGCGGGCCAGACAGCATCATGATTGGCCGCGTGCTCTGGCAGGAGTTCTTCAATAACCGTGACTGGCCGGTCGCCTCGGCGGTTGCTACCGTGATGCTGCTGTTGCTGATTGTACCTATTCTCTGGTTCCACAAGCACCAGAACAAGGAAATGGGAGGGCAGGGATGAATAACTTGCCGGTAGTGCGCTCACCGTGGCGCATAGCGATTCTGGTGGTCGGTTTCACCTTCCTCTACGCACCGATGCTGATGCTGGTGATCTACTCGTTCAACAGCTCCAAGCTGGTTACCGTTTGGGCGGGATGGTCGTTCCGTTGGTATATCGAATTGTTCCACGATTCGGCGATGATCAGCGCAGTTGGCCTGAGTTTGACCATTGCGGCTGCTTCCGCCACGGCGGCGGTGATCCTCGGCACCATTGCCGCGATGGTGATGGTGCGCTTTGGGCGTTTCCGGGGTTCGACCGGGTTTGCCTTTATGCTCACCGCACCGCTGGTTATGCCAGACGTGATCACCGGTTTGTCGCTGCTGCTGCTGTTTGTGGCTATGGGGCACACCTTTGGTTGGCCTTCTGAGCGTGGGATGTTCACCATCTGGTTGGCGCACGTCACCTTCTGTACCGCCTATGTGTCGGTCGTTATCAGTTCGCGCCTGCGTGAACTGGATCGTTCGATCGAAGAGGCCGCGATGGATCTGGGCGCGACGCCGCTGAAGGTGTTTTCCGTGATCACCTTGCCGATGATTGCCCCGGCGCTGATCTCGGGCTGGATGCTGGCGTTTACTCTCTCGTTGGACGATCTGGTGATTGCCAGCTTCGTGGCCGGGCCTGGGGCCACCACCTTGCCAATGCTGGTATTCTCCAGCGTGCGGATGGGGGTTAACCCGGAGATCAACGCCTTGGCGACGCTGATCCTGCTGGTGGTGGGGATCATCGGGTTTATTGCCTGGTGGTTTATGGCGCGGGCGGAAAAACAGCGCGCGCGTGAACTGCAAAGGGCCGCTCGTGGCTGATGCTGTTGACGATTAATCGAGCTTCAAGCGCCGCCTGACCGGGCGGCGTTTTATCTTGTTCTGACCTCGTAAATAAGTTTTTATCCGCGTTGGGTGGTACAATCTGCGCCCTCATTGGTCATCCTGAGTTAACGGTTACTATTCATGCATTGCGCTTTGTACTCGGCGGGCACCTGCCGTTCCTGTCAGTGGCTGGAAAAGCCTTATCCCCAGCAACTGAAAGAAAAACAACATCATCTGCAATCCTTGCTGGCGGATCGCGATGTCGCGCAGTGGTTGGAACCGGTGACGGGTGAACAGAGTGCATTTCGCAACAAGGCGAAAATGGTGGTCAGCGGTAGCGTTGAGCGGCCGTTGCTTGGCATGTTGCACCGTGATGGCACGCCGGTAGACCTGTGTGATTGCCCGTTGTACCCGGCCAGCTTTGCACCGATTTTCGCGGTATTAAAAGACTTTATCCCTCGTGCCGGGTTAACGCCTTATAACGTGGCGCGCAAACGTGGCGAGCTGAAATATTTACTTCTGACGGAAAGCACCTTCAGCGGCGGCCTGATGCTGCGCTTTGTGCTGCGTTCCGAAAGCAAGCTGGCGCAACTCCGTGCGGCCTTGCCTTGGTTACAAGAGCAGTTGCCGCAGTTGAAGGTGATCTCCGCCAATATTCAGCCAGTACACATGGCGATCATGGAAGGCGAGCATGAAATCCCGCTGACCGAACAGCAGGCGTTGGAAGAGCGGTTCAACCAGGTGCCGTTATACATTCGCCCGCAGAGCTTTTTTCAAACCAATCCGCAGGTGGCCAGCCAGTTGTATGCCACCGCACGGGATTGGGTACGGGCGCTGGGGATTGCCAGCATGTGGGATCTGTTCTGTGGAGTTGGCGGCTTCGGGTTGCATTGCGCACAGCCGCAAACCCGGCTGACCGGCATTGAAATCAGCGCAGAGGCGATTGCCTGTGCCAAACAGTCGGCACAAACTCTCGGCTTACAGCAGGTGGATTTCCAGGCGCTGGATTCGACCCGATTTGCCACCGCTGAGGGAGAGGTTCCTGAGTTGGTCTTGGTGAACCCGCCGCGCCGGGGGATTGGCAACGAGCTGTGTGATTATCTCAACCGCATGGCGCCGGGTTTTATTCTTTATTCCAGCTGTAATGCGTTAAGTATGGCGAAGGATTTGGCGATGTTGCCCGATTACCGAGTTGAGCGCGTTCAGCTATTTGATATGTTCCCGCATACTGCCCATTACGAAGTGTTGACGCTGCTAGTCCGGAAATAATGGCCCCTCACCCTAACCCTTATGTCTTGATCTTCTCCGCCTTAGCGGAGAAGATCCCCGACTGATCATCGGGAGATAGCCGGTGAGCTCCCCCTAACCCTAGTGCCTATGAGCCCGTGGGAGAGA
>NZ_JBLJAK010000081.1:0-8476 GCF_047530105.1 Serratia sp. T13T92
ACAGGAGCCCCATAGAGGCACTCAGAAAAAGCGAAAAGCAGTGTGGTGGGAAAATATCGCGATCGCGACCTACGGTCGCTAAAAACAACGAACCCCATCAAAATAATGGGGTTCGTCATCAGTCTGACAGCGCCTGCGGCGCTGTTTTTCCTCTTTCGCCTGATGCGCGTCTTTATGTTCTTCCCTTTGACTCGTCTGTTGTATCGATGATATTGCGTCATGATCACCTTGGATCATAACTTACTTCGGGCGTCCGGGCGGGCTCTCGTGAACGGAGCCAGGTAAACCTGTCTCCGCCCTTCGGGCTCCATCCCTGACGCTAAATCAATTAATGGGTCACTCCTTTAAAAATCTAGCTGCTATCTATCTGCGAGATTGCAGCTAGATTTAAAATGTTTCATTTAGCCTGATCCTTTTCTTGTAAGGTTAAACTTGTAATACACTGAAAATATAGAGATTTATGCATAAGATTGCTGCTAGTTAGCTGCTAGTTAGCTGCTATCTGGCTGCAATCTTGCAGCTAGATTTTATTGTGTTGCAAGATTATGAATAGATTATATAATCATCATATTGCAGCAATCTTGCAGCAAGATATTGGAGGTTATATGGCTTGGATAGTTGGGTTCGTGTCACAAAAAGGAGGGGTAGGTAAGAGCACCCAGGCAAGAGCTCTTGCACGCGAGGCAACAGAAGGAGGCATAAAAACCAAAATAGCTGATTTGGATACAGAACAAGCCACATCTGCTGATTGGCACCGAAGAAGGCTGGCTGCAAACTTACAGCCTGCTGCATCTGTTGAAGTCTTTTCGACGTCAGAACAGGCGATCGCCGCAGCTGAAGGCTTTGACCTGTTGATCATCGATGGCCCGGCAAGAGCAAGCAAAGGCACGCTGGAAATTGCGAAAGTGGCTGATCTGATTGTGCAGCCTACTGGGGCATCCCTCGATGACCTGGTACCTGCCATCAAAGTGTTCCACGGACTCGTTAAAGGGGGGATCCCGCGTGCTAAACTGGTCTTCTCGCTGTGCAGGATAGGTACCGATTCTGAAGAAGCTGATGCGCGGGCGTTCATCCAGGAAGCGGGATATGAAACCTTGGACGGTTGCCTGCAGGAAAAGCCCGCTTACCGCCAGGCGCAGAACGCCGGATTGACGGTAACCGAAACTCGATTTAAAAGCCTTAATGGACGCGCTGACAAACTGATCCAGGCGCTGATAGATAAAATAGGAGAGTAATAGCGATGGCCAATGTTTCTAGACTTAAGAAACGAGGGGGCCTGGGGACTCCTCCTACACCTGACGAAGCGGCAACCAGCCTTATGTCACCTGAAATAGCACCGGCACCGGTGGACGTTTCACCTGCAGTGATTGCAACGTTACCTGAGCCTGTTCGCAATGAAGACTCTTCACCCAGTATATCAATGCCTGCAGCGACATATCGTCGTGATGGACGCTCAGCCAGGAAAACAAACCGCACATTGGCGTTTGCTACTCGGGTTACACCGGAGTTTGACCAAGAGATACGCCTCATTGCAGAACGTGAGGGGCTAAAGCTTGTTGAAGTTATGGAGGATGCTCTGGAAGCGTTAAAAGAAAAATTGAATCGCTAAAATTGATTGCAGCTATCTTGCTGCAATTATTTTATCTTTTTTATCTTGCTGCAATCTTGCAGCTATCTTGCGGCAAGATTTATGGTATGATACTCAAGTTGAGTAAGTAAAAAGAAGGTATAAATACTCGTTCTGAGTATTTATATGAAAAATAGCAGCATTGTTACTCAATTTGAGTGTTGTTAAATTCGGGATAAATACTCACATTGAGTGCTAACGGAGATGTGCATGAAGATTTTCTGTGACGATGGTTCAACTAACGTAAAACTGGCTTGGCTCGATGCTGGCGATCTCAAAACGTCGGTATCAGTAAACTCCTTCCGTAATGGTTGGAAAGTGGATGGTCTCGGCAGCCGTAAAACGTACAACTACACCTTGGACGGCCATAAATATACTTATGACCCCGTCAGTGAGGAGGCTATCAGTACAACGCATATTGAATACCAGTATACCGATTCCAATGTGCTGGCTGTCCATCATGCTCTTCTCAACAGCGGTCTTTCTCCCCAGGAGATCTCTCTGACGGTCACGCTACCCATCAGTGAGTTCTATACCGCAGATTGTCAAAAGAATGAGTTGAACATCGAGCGGAAAGTGAAAAACCTCCTGCGCTCCGTTAGTTTGAATAAAGGCGATGCCTTTACGATCACCACGGTAGACGTTATGCCCGAATCACTACCGGCTGTCTTCACTCGATTGGTGAGTGATAACGTCGGCGAGTTCGAAAAGTCGTTAGTGATTGATCTTGGTGGCACCACGCTTGATGTAGGGGTGATTGTCGGGCAATTCGATGATGTATCTGCAGTGCATGGTAACTCTAAAATCGGTGTATCCATGGTGACTAATGCCACGCTGACGGCGCTGAAAATGGCAAGTAGCGACACTAGCCCAATGATTGCTGATGAGTTGATCAAGCGGCGAGAAGATCCTGCGTTTATCAGCCAGGTCGTCAATGATGAAAGCAAGCAATCTCTGGTGCTGGATACCATCAACACGGCGATCCACAAACTGGGAGAGCGCGTCGTGGATGATTTGACACAGTTCCGGAATGTAAACAGGGTATATATTGTAGGCGGCGGTGCGCCTCTTATTGCATCTGCAATTCGCGCAGCATGGCAACACTTGGGTGACAAAGTGGTGCTGATGGATGAACCACAGACTGCCTTGGTTAAAGCTATCGCTCAGTTTAAAGGAGAGTAAGCATGGAACCCGATGATATAGAGGGAAGGAAAAAGCTCTCTCTCTATCTGCATCCGGAGGAACGGCCAGACAGTATGGCTTTCAGCCAAATCGATTCTGTACCACGGAAAAAACGCGGCGAACTTTATCGAAATGCGCTGATTTCTGGGCTGGCACTCCATCAACTTGATGAGCGACTGCCTGGGCTGTTGACTGCCTTGTTCACGGAGTCGCTAACACCGGACATGGTGATCAGGCTAATGGCAAACGTCACAGGCTGGAAGCCATCACAGGCAGAGATCCAAGATGTTTTGGCTGCACTTAACCTGCAGAATTCTGTAGCAATGCCGGTACCAAAGCCTGATGAAAGTGCCAAGTTGGATGTGGCCAGAAAGAAACTGAAGTCGTTGCTATGAAGAAACTCCTGGTAAACCCGGCTTCGTGCCGGGTTGTATACCGCAGTTTGTAATAAGACGAACGTTGTTATGGCTTGCCACTGTCACCCTTTGTATCGGCCAGCAAGGGTTTCGTTCTACTGACGTTGATTTAGGCGCTGCGCTAGGACGACATACTTCATATGTTAATTCGCCGGATTGACAACACACTGTTGCAACGATAAGGTAATAAGATAAGGCTACTACCCAACCTCAAGGGGGTCAGACGACTCCGGGTCCATGAACAACACTAATTTTAGTGTTTTGGACGCTATTACTTGAGGATTGACCCATGAACACCACTTCTAACTCTAAAGCCCTTTCTTCTCAAACTGTTGACCGCAAGCTCGCCCGTGAGGCAACCGAACGTCTTAAATCAGCGCTCAAAAATTTCCCCTGCGTTTCAGCCATCGAATCCTTTCGACAAGCCTTTCATGATACCTATCACGTCCAGGGACAGCAGTCTGGTTATACGGATTTGTTGACCGCCATGCTTGGCGTGGAAAGGCTTGATGAAGTTACGCCATTAGCGCTTGTCGTGGATGAAGGATTATCCTGGAACCTGGTACGCGACCGGCGCAAGGTTCAGGCTGACAGGCTGGATGTATTTATCAAGCGCCATGCTGTTGAAACTGGCTTCCTGGCTCCTGATAATCTCCTGGTTCAATGTCAGTATCTGGTTGAGTTAGTACAACCTCTCACCATAGCGGAAGACAAATATGCAGCTAACTTCCATTATATTGACCAGGCTAAATCAGAAGGTCGTCTGGCGGAAGTTTTCCGCGATGTGTATGAGGGACTTTTTGCCAATGAGGTGCCAGAGCAAAAATTCGTTTACCAGGCTATCGCCCTACGTCTCTTGGCCGATGAAGAAAGTCTTCCCGCTTCAATTCGAACATCAGGGGCTTGGGAGATGCTCGTTCTCGAGGTCGGTATTGTGGCCACCCGTTGGATCAACTCCGAGGAACCCGTAAAAACCTGGCGGGGAATTATGGCGTTATCGGGCATCCATCAGTTGGGAGAGATTTATGCAGGTCATCAATTAGCACAATCTCTTTTTTTCAAGGCAGATGCTCCCCGCATTGATAAACAGCTTGCTTTAGAGGTGATTGAGTTAACCTTTGAGCAATACCTGCAACGCCGCCCTTATGGTCCGGTATTCTCGTCTGAGGGTTCTGAACCTGAACTCTATCGCTGTTACAACACTATCGTGGGTGAAGGTATTCGTAATAGCGATGAACCAGCGGAAATTGACCGACTGACTCGCAATCTGGTTACCGTACAGTTGGAAGCCGCAGAAAAACGGATTGAGGGCTTTGCAGCCTGCGTGTTGTGCATCCTGACCCCTGACTTTACTCCCCTGCATGGTGTTGATCCCGAAAATGAACGCCTGCATGCCCTACGCCGTAAAATTTCTCTCTTCCCGAAAACTGAAGCCTGGTGCCAGGAACAAGCAAAATCGCCCCGAGTAAAATCACTCCAGTCACGATTTTATTAATGTAAGTTTTATTATCCCGGCCAGAAATTGGCCGGGGTACGATTCTGTCACCTAAATCTGGTGTGTTAGCATAACTTTATCAGCCAGATCACTGGCCGTCAGAAATGGTCACATAGGGAGATTGTCGAGCGTGAATATCGAAGAGGTGAAAAAGTGGCGCCCTTTCACTGATCCAGAGGGTATGTCCTGGGACCTGTCATTTCTGGACGCCCATGCCGTAACCTATACGCACCGCAGTGAGGGCAAGGAAGATAGGGTATATAAATTCATCGTCTCTTATTCATTTCACTGCTTTTGCAAAGAATACCCAGGGCAGAGCGAGGATGAGAAAAGGGCGCTGATGTACGATTCCCCTCGTGAATCCAGGCCGTTCTGCAGAGTGCGCTATGGACTGGCAAAACGTTATCTCAGGGATGTCGTGCTATCTCTGGACCGGCAGAGGATCGTGCATGCGGGGCATGGCAGCTATGCTGTCGTGGAAGCGTTGAACGACGCGGGGGAAAGTTGTTTTTATCATGTCCCGTTCAGGGTATTCCGGGAAAACAAGAAACTCAGGTTGCATGTGACCAGTGCGTATCCGGTGGCCACAATGCCAGGCGGTGGGAAGGTGGGGTTTTATGTCATCGCGCATAATCTCATGACCGGTAAACGCTTACCGCACCCCTGAAATAACAAAACCCACCTTAAGGTGGGTTTCGCCAGAGAACTTCTCTGGTATTCAGAATCGCCTTTACCGGACTTGGCCTGACCAGCTTGCGCTGGTAGCGGGATGTCTGGAAGCTTCAATATCGAGATTCGTAGTATCAGATATTCAAAACTGCCAGTCTGCTGCATCCTTAGACATATTGTATGTGAATACTGCCATAACTGCAAAGTGTAAATTGAAAGGCACGTGTAAGCGTTGTGGGAAAGTTACATATTTTTCATTGATATAAAACAACATCATAGAGCGCTGCAAGGGACAGAGGGCGCGTAGATTTATCGCCAGCGCCACGGTGGATCAGTTGCGCAGTCTTGGCCGTCGAAACCTTGATGGGAAACCGTTCCACACCATTGGCCATAAGCCAGATTGTCCGGGTAATACCACTGTCGATACTCAGCCTGAGAGCTGGAAGACCTTTTTCAACCACGTAATCCCCCCCACATTCTGCCAGCGGCACCGGGTTTTCCCTCCCATGAGAAAATCCGTCTTCAGCGTCAGCAAATTTTCTATCTTGGCGCCAGATAGACTCATCGCCGACTGCCAGGTGACGTTCTTGGTGAGCGCGTGCCCAGGCCTGCAGGAAGGGCCGTTTTTCGACAAGCACAAGCCAGTAGTCTGAGCGCTGTGATAGGTCCTGACTCATCCAGGCCTTGCGCCCAGTAGCGAGCGGTATTTCAAACAGGCAACTGCGTTCGCCATGCGTGCCAAATTGAGGACCACACTTAACAATTCCATAGAGTGCCAGCACTTCCTTGCTATAGGTCATTTAATGATTGCCCTCGGGAGATCCGTCCATCGCGTCGTATAGGCAGGGGAGAGCATCTCGCGTTTCATTTTCCATCCTTTGTCTATCCCCTGACCCCCAAACCATATCTTACCCAATCCTGTGGTATTAATCCGATCGACAACCTTCATCAGGTTATCACTATTCGCACGCGGGGGCGTTTCATCGAACATGTCGATCTGCCCGGGGCGGCTACAGAAATCGTTGAGCATGATCCCCGCTTTTTGGTACCGATAGCCGTCGCGCCAAATCTGGTCGAGAGCTTTCATCGCTGCAGCAACGATATCCCGCGTGTCCTGGCTGGCCAACATCAACACCTGGTTGGCGTTGTTGCCATAATACGGGTCGTTGGCATAGGGACTGGTGCGTACGAATACGCTGACGTGACGGCAATACTGCCGTTCCTGGCGCAACTTTTCCGCTGCACGTTCTGCATATTGGCAGACTGCCTGGCGCATGTCCTGCAGCTGCGTGACGCGTTCACCAAAACTGCGGCTGCAGATGATTTGCTGCTTTGCCGGCAGTGCATCGATGGATATGAACGGTGGCTTAAGACGCGTGGTCGCGAGGTTATTCACAGGGTTACACGCCGGATATGCACCCTTAATGTGGATAACTACCGTATGTCGTGAAGGACATTGTCGGTGACGCAGAGGGCCAATCGTGTTCGCGGGGTGTTTCTTGGCGCCACCTTCGGCTCCCTGGCGTAGCCAGGTCGTCAGCCCACTCAGCTAACCCGGCCAAAACATGCCGGTCAAGCTTCGCCGAACCCCGCTTGAGGCGGGTTTCGTGCCTGAAGGCTTGGGTCTGCTGTCCAACACCAACCCCTGCAGCTGGCCACTGGCCAGCGCATTCACCACGACGGCGATACTGCTGCCGTCGCTCAGAAGCGCGTAACGGCTTTCGCTGCTGCTGTGCCGTTCCGCATTGTGCCCTGTTTCACCCTCAGCTGTGGGGTGAGTTTCCGTGAGTAATTCCGACCGTCGCTAGGCAGTTGACCACACTCCATCGCTCCTTCTGGCAAGGCTGGTATGAACGCCTGCGGCGGCCTTGCCAGCGCTCCTGATTGTGGTCAGGGCCAATTTGCGACGGCGAATACTCACAGAAGCATCACTTTAACCACATAAGGAGATTCAAAACATGTCACAACAAAACGTCCAGGGCGCGACAGCGAAGCCTACAGAGGCATCTCATGAATTCAACAGCAATGAATATCGGGCGACCTATTCCCCGGATGATAATAAATTGCGCCTGTATCCTCTCCATCGTCTCGATGATGAAACCTACGCGACAGTGAGCAAGGCGGGTTTCAAATGGGCACCTAAACAGCGTTTCTTCGTGGCTCCAGCGTGGACGCCGGGCCGGGAAGATGTCTTGTTGAGTCTTGCCGGTGACATCGAGGACGAAGATAGCACGTTGTTCGACCGTCAGAGCGAACGCGCCGAACGTTTCAGCGGTTATAGCGAAAAACGCGCGGCAGAATCCAGCCAGGTTTTAACGGCGGTCGATAAGCTGGCATCGGCGGTTCCCTTTGGGCAGCCGATCCTGGTTGGCCATCATAGCGAGCGCAAAGCGCGCAGGCATGCCGCAAAAATCGAAAACGGTATGCAAAAGGCCGTCATGCTGTTTGATCGGTCGGAGTATTGGCAAGACAGGGCGGCGGCGTCCTTGGCCCACGCCAAATATAAAGAACTGCCAGCCGTGCGCTATCGTCGGATTAAAAAAATCGAAGCCGATTTGCGTAAGGCAGAAAAAGCGATCGAGAACGCTGAGAAAATGCTCAAGCTGTGGCGATCCGATGTTCTGGATTCAAAAATGGCCTTGGTGATCAGCAGTAAAGAACGTATTGCGGCCTGTTTTAGCCTGGATAAGTACCCGCGACCAAGTGAAAAAAGTCAGTATGAAGGCTATATGAACCTGTATACAGCGATACAGGAGGAAATTATCACGGCTGAACAGGCCCGTAACATTGCGATCTCTTGGCATGACAGGACGATTTGCCGCTATCAACGCTGGGCACACTACCGTAATCGCTTGAGCTACGAACGGGCCATGTTGAACGAGAGCGGCAGCATTGTGACGCGTGCAAATGAATTTCAAGTTGGCGGTCAGGTGAGATGCAGAGGGGAATGGTTACCCATCGTAAGTGTCCCATCTGCGACGTCTGGTAGAAATATTCCTTTCCGTTGAAAATTAATGTCCATCATTCTTCAAATTAATGGACATCATCGAATGGAAAGACAGCAATGGATGGAAGCACTTCTGCGGC
>NZ_JBLJAK010000082.1:0-8025 GCF_047530105.1 Serratia sp. T13T92
CTTAAAAACACGGCAAAACTGGCATTTTCATACGTCATCTATCATTGACTCCCACCATCAGCGACTCTGCCACGCTACGATCTATGGTTAGGGATCTCAAAAATGGTCGATTCAATCTCCTAACCATTGAAGGCGCCAGCAGGTATTACCTATAACTCTGCTGATAATTGGCGCCGATAGCCCGGCGTAGCCGGTTCCGGTTTGATAGGTTTCACCTATCCTACCCCTCGCCCTGTAGAGCCAAATCCACTAATAGCTCCACTAAACTCTTTTTGCGCGGTCGGAGTGGGCACGGCAAGGCGTAGCCGCCGCCGGGGCGTATCTCCGCGTTAGCGGGCCTTTAGGGCCGCTTACGAGCGTGTAATCTAAAGCTCCCGCAACACTTCCTTCAGCCACTCGAATATTAGTTACAACACCCATTTTAAAGCCACTGTTGTTCCCGGCCTTTGGCCGGGGCGGCGGGGGCTTTGCAGTGGGTGGGGAGTTGTTTGTCGTTGAGGGTGACGCTGATGTTTTTTGGCCGCCATGATTTGTGTCATTGAGTAATTAGGTGCAGCGACATAGCCCGCTTTAGCGGGAGCTACTCTACCGGTATAGCCGGTGGGGTTGTTATTACAACAACTGAGTGTTTGCTCGATATTTGAGTTTCCCGGGGTGTTCTGCCTGAGCAAAGCGAAGGAGGTATCATCGAGCGCTCTTGAGCGCGATGACATCCCCTTTTTTAAAAGGCTTATTTTGTTATGGATTAACGTTCGAAAATAAGGATATCAGTACGTTATGGTTCGAAATTAACTGCCTTATTCGAAATTAACTGCTGTTGTTTACGCTCCCGGATATTTGGATCAGGAACAGGATGGCCAACCCGCCTCATTTTCACCATCGCCGGCGCGCGCATCGCTTGCAAAAATAGCAATTCCTGAACGCCAGGCAGCAAAAAGCCCGCGTCGGGATGGACACGGTTTTTTCAGTCTGGTTTTGGTGACTAGAGTATGCCGGCGCGTTCCAGCAGTCGTTGATAATAGGCTTCCGGATCGCTGTGAAGTAGCCCCGGATTATCGCGCTGTAGCGCCATTTCAAGCTGTACGACCTCGTGACGCATGGTTTTGTTTGACCAGGCGACATAGGCTTGATACATCAGGTTTTGGGCCTTTTTGTGGCCTTTGCCATCAGCTTTGATTTTGCTCTGTAGACCGTCCAGGAGCAGATCGAGACGATCACCTTGCTCAAGCGTATCGAGGGCGTTTTCGAGCTGGCCAACCACCTTCTCTTTCTCGCGGGCCAAGTCCGGGTTGACCACCCAGCGCTTGATCTGCTTAAGCCGGTTACGCAGGGAGTGACGATTCTTGATATCGATACCAATGTGCTCGATACGCAGTAAATGGCGCTCATATTTGGTGCGCAGCGTTTCGGTCAGGCCGTTCTTGATCGCCCAGGTACGGAATTGGCCGAGCCACTGGCGAATTTCATCGACAGCAATACCACGGCTAGTGAAGAATCGTTCACTGAGCCAGACGCGCAATGGTTTGTTCTGGCCGCTGTCAGTATCTTTGCCATGCAGGACGATCGCGTACTGCAGCTGCTCCATCACCGACAGTGCATTGAGCGCCACGTCATAGGCTTTGCGGCCACTGTCGTAGACATGCAATACCCCCATGTAATGCGCTAATTGCTCCATCGGGGCCATGATTTCGAAAGGATAGTCGCTGTCCGGGTTAAAGTCGCAGTTGGCCGCCATCACCTGTGACAAAGCCGTCAGCGCCTCACAGGCCTCGGAACGTGCGTGAACGCGCATCGGTTTGGGAATGTAATAGGGATCGTTACGTTTGGTATACGGAACATATCCATTTTGACGTAGCTCAACTAAGTCGGGATTGCGATGCCAGTTATGACTGCTGACACGTGCAACAACTTTCGACGCCATGCCACGCGGCACAGCACATCTCAGCCCTGGCTGATAGCGGCGATGGATTTTTGACGTCCCTTTGCGTAAGGCATTAGCCTCTCCACGACGGGTACGGTTGGGCTCGATTATCGGTGCATCAGACGCGTAATTCAGGCTAGTCAAATAGCCCTGCGCTTATGTTGCACGATAGGAGTTGAATTTTTTTTGGCACAATTCTATACTCCCTGCATAGAGCAACGCTTCTATACAGTTTTGAGTGAGCCCCGTTAATCTTATCCTCCGCCAAGATGAAAAAGATTATCGGGGTTTTTGCTTTTCAGGTGCTGGAGAATATGTTCTCAACAACGCCAGTCCTTGCCACATTACTGGCGCGGCCCACCAAAATATTCGTAAACGATCAGTAATCTAGCACTAGATCCTAAAACACTCAAGAAAGTTAACCCATAACGTTGTTATATCTGCGCTTTGCTCGCATTCTCAATCAGACGACTTATCATTTCTGCCTGCGAAAGCCCTTGTGCTTCACATAGATTCTGCAGCCTTGATTTTAAGTCACTATGAACGTAAACCTTTATTTCTTTGTGAGTTTCTTTCCTTCGGGCAACCAGTGCTTGCTGTCGTTCTGAGACAGATAACGGATTACCTTTCCGGTAAGTACGTTTCGTCTTCGTTGAGGAAGTAACTACATCTACTACCTGTGACATCTCCGCCTCCCCTATGGATCAAAAAAGGATCGATTAAGCAAAGATTACTACAGTTTCCAGCAGTTAGCAGTAAATAATCATGATCTGCTGTCCATATTGGCACATAATCAATGATGGTTAGTTGATCGGTCCGCTACACTGATAAAAACAGAGGAGATCTCAGACATCTGAAGAAAAATAGCTCTTTATTTATTTTTAATCAATCACTTATAGAATGATAAACCAAAGTAAAATCCCTCCAAATATCGCCCATTCTATCCGCTTGCAGCAAATGGATCCCTGTAGAACGATCACCATCACGCTAGAAATATGAAATACTCATATAAATCATCGTTCTTAACGAAGAGCTGAAGGATCGTGCATAAACGACTCCTCCAGATCCCTATCCCAGCACAAGTGAGTTTTTCGGCAACTCCGGCTCAACCTCCGTTCAGACAACCAAAATCAGCTCCTTTCGTCCACGGATGCAGTTACGCCGTGTTTCTTCAGCAGATCCTCGATTGCCTCATCAAGCAATCGGCTCTTCGGGATACGGGTGGTGCGCGATAATTCATCGAAAAGTGGAACGAGTTTGTTATCCAGTGAGGATGTAAACCTTTTTCGGTTTTTTAAAAATGGCTCTGCCATATGATACCTGCCCGTAAAAAAATGTACGGGTAGTGTAAGTAGTCATGCAATAGATTAAAGTGGTTGAAGATAGGCACTATATAGTGTCCAATAGTACCTAGGAATACCGCCTCACCAGGGAAACCGAGCCGCCGTTAAGAGCGGCTTTCTATTTTATAAAACCTATTGATTTATAATGATTAAATAGTGATCAGTGCATGGCTGATTTTCTGAATGCTACGCCCGGGAGCTGTCTTGATGAGTGGAACCATAGCCCTGAAAAGCAGGTTAAAATTTTGATCGGTTTTGCCGGTCTACCATTCTCAATGAGCCAACACCTGTATGTAGTGAACACGACTGAAGGTGTAAATAGCATAACCACCTCCAATACCCATATTAATAATGCGCCTTTAATGATTACCTCCAAAATCTCAAAGTCTTACCACTGAACAATTTTACAGATTCTTCATTCACATGAGAGCGTCACCCCAATACATTCTTTCATAAAATAAGGGGTATATCATGTTGAATTTAGACACATTTTGGAACCAGCGTCTCATGTTCCCAGAACTGACCGAATCTCAGTTCAAGGTCTTGATGTATTACGCTTTCGGTTCTAACAGTGAAGGCATAGCCGACATACTAAAATGCTCGCAAAACGCGGTTAAGCTATCCTTAAAAAGGATCAAAGAAAACATGAAGGTTGACAAACGGCGTTGTTGAATAAATAGATATTATGCTGCAGGCCTACAAAAATGGCGGTCTTCCCCAACGTAAAATCAGTAGGTTAAAGTCAGAATTGGGAGATGCTCGCAATAGTGACAAGCATCTTTGACCAAAACAGGTATGTAAAAACAGCATGATTCTCTATTATTCAACAAAGCCTTGACAAACTAGAAACTGTCAGAATTATCTATCACTCGCGAATTCATACTGCGATGATGGCACCCGATGATTTTCCTAAAAAATATTATGAGGCTATGAGTAATAGATAATAAATTAACCAGATGAAATAATCACCACACTCCTCATTATTTAATGCGGAGTGTTCACGGAAGTTTTACTTAAGTCAAATAATAAGAATATAAATCCATAGGATTATTTTTACATATTTAGTTACATGATGACCTAAATCATAGTTATCCAATAACTTCACTTAACTAAAATGTTAATTTTTACAAGCTAAATTTAACATATCGACCCCTGTAAGGGTCTGTATTTATTACATAATTCATGAGATCATTTTTTCCGTCACATTGACTCATATACCAAATTATCTCTTATACCCGCCAAGATAAGAGACCATTAATTTGGGATAAGTCATTTTTACTTTATCGATTTTTTAATATATGACGTAAGACGCTCTGCCATGCCCAGAGCCTCTTCTAGTGAAGCCTTGTATTTCTTGCTATCTCTGTTCATATATTCAGCAGAATGCGTAACTAACGGCGTAGTTCCTGCTGAATGATGATGCTGTAACAATAATTCAGCAACGTCATCGTCTACTACATAAAAATAGTACTCAGGGTAATCAAGAGCTTTAGCTACACGTACAATGAAGTCAAACGAGGGGGCAAATCTACCCACTTCATAGTTGGAGAGCCTCGACGTGAGGTTAACGCCTTCGATAGCAACTAGCTCAGCCAGTTGTTTCTGGGTAAGCCCAGCAGCTTCGCGGGCTTCCTTTAAGCGCTTGGGTACCATATAGATTCACCTTTAATGAGGGGGATCCATGATACTCAGTAGAAGGACCACTCATTGCTCACTTTACAAGATACTTGATATTATGGGTTGAAATGATAGTATGCGATGTGGGCGCGTCCTACCGCCAAGAGGATAAAGCACGTTTTTACACAAGAATGTACTGAGCGATGCCGCTGTCTGAATTACAGGGGGCTGAGTGAGACAGCCACTGTTTCAGCGTTATCGCCCAGTGTATTCGGCCCCTGCCGGATACAGAATGAACCCTTAGGGGGATCGGTTCGGGCGAGAGCATGATGGACATTGAAGAACTTAACGGACAATGCTGGTATCTTGCGCAATACATTACCGGAGGCAAAAATCGCGAAAGACTTTTCGACTGGCTCAGTGAGCAGCACATCACTCCCTGGACACCGCTGACCATTAAAACCATCCGCCGCACTGATAAAATCAATTGTTCGCGTAAACAAATCTCACCACTCTTTCCTGGATATTTTTTCCTTAAAGCCAACTTAGCCACACAGACCGCAGATACGATCCGCCGTCACTCAGCTTTCTGCAGTTTTGTTATGAATGGGTACTACCGGCACCGTGAATACCGCCAGCATCCGGAGAAACGTAGTCAGCGTGACCACCGTGACGACCAGTTGAAACCGGAAATACAACGAGTGTATGACGAAAACTACAGCGTCTATGGCATCCGTAAAGTCTGGAGGCAGTTGCAGCGTGAGGGCTTCAGCGTGGCCAGATGCACCATCGCGCGACTGATGAAGGCTATGGGTCTGGCCGGAGTTCTTCGGGGTAAAAAAGTGCGGACTACGGTCAGCCGGAAAGACGTTGCGGCAAGCGACAGGGTAAACCGCCAGTTCGTGGCAGAACGGCCCAATCAGCTTTGGGTGGCAGATTTTACGTACGTGAGCACCTGGCAGGGGTTCGCCTACGTGGCGTTCATCATCGACGTGTTCGCAGGTGTTATCGTGGGCTGGCGGGTGTCATCGTCGATGGAAACCACGTTCGTACTGGATGCGCTGGAGCAGGCTCTGTGGGCCCGGCGACCGTCCGGCACTATCCATCACTCGGATAAAGGCTCGCAGTACGTATCGCTGGCGTACACGCAGCGACTGCAGGAAGCGGCTCTTCTGGCTTCAACGGGCAGCACAGGTGACTCTTATGATAATGCCATGGCCGAAAGTATTAACGGGCAGTATAAAGCGGAGGTGATACACCGGCAGAGCTGGAAAAACCGACAGGAAGTGGAGCTGGCCACACTGGCATGGGTGGACTGGTACAACAATCGTCGGCTGCTTGAGCGGCTCGGCCATATCCCACCTGCTGAAGCAGAAAAAGCATATTACGCTTCCATCGGGAAAAAGGATCTGGCAGCCTGAGTTCCCGGACTTAACTCTCTCCCACAAAACCGGTACGGTTCATGGCGATAAAAAAACCCAGTTGCTGAACGTCGATCCCGAGGAGCATCGCAGCACCCAGTCACCGGACGAATTCGCCATCGAGCATAAGCTGGTTGTAAACAACCGGCTCCGCCGCGACCTGGCAGAGGCACTCTTTACCGCTCAACTAGGCACTCCCTTCGCTGATGCGGATAACGCCTTTGAGCAGTTTAATGACCATGAGCGCGCCATGTTCACCATCTTTGGCCTACAGCATTTCCTTGATAAACGGTCTGAGGCTGAGCAGTTGCTTGACGTGCTGAACCGTTCAAGTCAGACCGCAGGTATCGCAATAAAATTGGCTACCCCAACCTCTCTCTGGCAAATCCAGCTTTCCGGAAAGTCATCGCATCACCGGCCGCGCAGACCTGGATCAAACAGTATCGCTATGCCCGGACAGCCATTGCCGCGCTGCATGATAACGACCTTCATCTTCCCATCAGGCGCTACCGCTGGCTGAAAGGTCTGGACAGAACACTCTGGTATGCCTTGGCGTCAACCGGTCGCCCCTGGCCGTTCGTTGAGGGCGCCGCCGTGGTCAGTCATTCCCACTGGGAGAAGCTGGCTGCACGCTATCGGGTACGACTGAGTAAACCCATTTTGACGCTAGCCCTAGACGGGCTGGAACACGACCTGAGAAATATTGGCGCCGTCGTTGATGACACCCCGACGGCAGCTCGACCTTCTCTCGATGAACTAGAGGACGATGATGACGCTGAAGACAGTGGTGAGTCTTCACCACCGACCCCGGCAGTTGAACAACATGTCCACCGCCACGTAAATTCCTTACGCCCCAAAATGAGATAATCCCATGTCAGAACATAAAGCTTGCGACACCTCTATTGAAATTAACGGCCAACACCTGCAGGTGCGACTTAATGGTCAGCGTTATCTGGTTCCCTGAAAGTCGGCCAGTCTCTTTCGATGGCCATCGCGGCCAGCACCCTGATCCCCGTCATCGTATCTGCCATCTTATTCAGCTCCACGCCCGTTATTAAGCCCCGCGACCATCGCCCGTAAACAACCTTCCTGTCGGGTCGTGGTCATTTCGCCATTCATCAGTACCTGGGCAAACCAGGTATTCTCTTTTAGCAGCACATAGCTGTTAGCTTCCCCCTGAGCACGGATCCGGATCTCACTGCCGGGTTCCTGCCCATCATTGGGCAACGTGGCGGACATCAGTATCAGCGCGGCTTCCACGCAGGGCAGGATTTTTTCGGAATCCGTCCCGGTCTCCGGGTCATCAAAACAGATTTCTGATTCACAGTTGATATTGTCTTCAAGCCAGCGGGCCAGAATCGTCAGCCCTTCCATTACTGCTAATGAGTTGATCATGTTCTCGTTCTCCTTACTGGACCCGGGCACCCTGCCCGGGTCCAGGCTGTGTCAGTCAATGGCGCGGAAAATTTTGCTGCGTTCCGGATGCTCAATAATGCTCACGTAGTCTTTCAGGGCGTCCTGACGGTCAACCAGCCCCTGGCAGGTCTGCGCGTACTGCGGCCCCATCTCGGAAGTCTTCCAGCACAGCTGGTTAAGTGTAAGCGTCGTTAAATCCCCACAGTGTTCGGTCGTGGGGTTTAAGGTAGGGTGATTTTCCAGGGCAGCAGCGTGTCCCAGTCGATGGCGTCGTCCGGCGATTTCAGCGCCGTCAGCAACGCATGCA
>NZ_JBLJAK010000083.1:0-7866 GCF_047530105.1 Serratia sp. T13T92
GAGCCCCATAGAGGCCCTCAGAAAAAGCAAAAAGCAGTGTGGTGGGAAAATATCGCGATCGCGACCTACGGTCGCTAAAAACAACGAACCCCATCAAAATAATGGGGTTCGTCATCAGTCTGAAGGGTTCGGCATAGCCGAACCCTTTTTGCTATTTAAGACGGATTGACCGGCACCACGTTTTCGCTTGGATAACAGCCCAGCACTTTCAGCGAGCGAGTGATCGGTGTCAGCCCCTTCAACGCCTTCTCCATCGCCACAGAACGCAGGTTAGCCTGCACATCAATGTAGAACATCTCTTCCCACGGGTTACCGTTGATCGGGCGTGATTCCAGCTTGGTCATGATGATGCCATTATCACGTAGCACCAACAGGGCTTCCACCAGAGCACCGGATTGTTGACCGGTGGCCATGATCAGCGTGGTTTTGGCCGGAACCTGCTCAGAAACCTCAATCGCCTTACGCGCCAGAATAATGAAGCGAGTGATGTTCTGCTGCTGATTTGCCAGGTTATGTTCCAGCACCTGCAGGTTGTACAGTGCTCCACCGGCCTCGCTGCCCAACGCCGCAGCTTTTGGCGAGTTCAGCTTGGCGACCTTCTCCATCGCGGCGGCGGTGCTTTCGCAATACTCAATCTTCCAGTGGGGATAGCGGTTCAAATACTGGCTGCACTGCTGGAAAGGCTGCGGGTGACTATAAACGGTTTCGATCTGCTGCAGATCGGTGTCGCTGGCTACCAGCACGCAGTGATCGATCGGCAAGGTTAACTCACCCACGATCGACAGGCTGGTATGTTGCAGCAGGTCGTACACATCGTTGATAGAGCCGGAGCTGGTGTTCTCGATCGGTAAAATGGCGTAATCCGCCTGGCCGGTTTCCACCTGGGTAAAGATGTCCTGGAATTTCTGACAGCCGCATTCGATGAGCTGATCGAAATGGCGGGCGGCGTACTGGCGGGCGGCCAGATGTGAGTAAGAGCCTTTTGGCCCCAGGAAGGCAATACGCGCGGAATGCTGGCTGGTCTGGTTAAGTTGGTGCTGCAACAGGGCCTGCTGAGTCAGCACGGAGTCTTCGATAATCAGCTGGAACAGGCGGGTGACGTAGAAACCATCGAGGTCATAAGGTTTGGCCGCGCTGATCAAGGCGTCCAACAGGTCGCGCTCACGCTCTTTATCGCGGATCGGGCGGTGCGAATGGAGTTTGGTTTTGCCCACCTCCACCGCCAGTTCACGACGCTCTGCCAGCAGGGCCAGCAATTTCATATCCAGTGCGCTGATGCGTTCGCGCAGCACGAGTAACGGGTTATCAGTCATAATCAGCTTTGCCTTGTATTCTTCTAATCCCGTCGTCTTGCAAGCCGCAGCTTGAAGCCCAGCGGGGCGGGTTGTCAAATAGCCATAAAAAAAGCCCCCTGCTTGAGGAGGCTTGGTTGTTCGTCTTCGCATTCTTTCTCACACGACGAAACGCCTCCCAATCAGGGGAAGGTAAAAAAGAATGCGAAGAAAAACGGTTTACGGCTCATGGCGTTCCAAAATGTGTGTAAATCAGGGTTTAAAGTAACCGCTGGCTTTTCATTGTGTCAATAGAAACCGGCAGACAAAAAACGCGCCCTCGGGCGCGTTTGATGTGAAACAATCACTTGCAGGGTTATTCCTCTTCTTCCTGCGTGATTACCGGAGCCAGGTCTTTCACGCTGGCATAAGCGCGGCGTGCCTCGCTTTTGTGTTGTACCTTGTTCAACTGACGCTCAAGTTTGGCAATCAGGTCATTAACGGCGGTATACATGTCTTCATGTTTGGCGCTGGCAACCAGCGGACCGTTAGGCGTGGTAATGGTAGCGTCGACGGCAAACCCTTTAGGTTCTTTAGATAAGACGATGTGTGGGTTGATCAGCTGCGCCTGCCACTTTTCCAGTTTACTGAGACGGTCTTCGACATGATTACGGATTGCGGGGGTGATATCCATTTGTTTGCTGGTAATGTTGAGTGTCATATAACTTACCTCTCTGTCTTTCCGTCTTGGATAGATTCAGCATACCGCTCTTTTTGCCGAAATGCGTGATGGAAAACACAAATTTTTGTCACTTTTTGCAAAGTTAGTTCAATCTGTGATTTAGCGTCTGAAACTGCCATCTAACGCTTGAGTCTTGGCAGCAGAACGCGCATTATCGATAGGTTAACCGGTGGTGCAGCCTTGCTAACACCGTGTTTTTGCTTGTGTATTTATCCTGAAAATGGCTGAATTTACAGCAAATGAAAACGGCAGCCGAAGCTGCCGTTTTGTTTTTGTGCCTATCTCAAAGACTCAAGACGCGTTCGCGGCGATGATTTTCGCTACCTTGTCGGCCTGAGCATTCAATTGCAACTGGCGATAGGCGTTTTCCATCAGCGGCAGCGCATCGCGCGTCGCTTTGGTATCCGGGAATTCACGCATCATCTGCTCAACGCGATTAACTACCGCGACGTAAGCGCCACGTTTAGTGTAGTATTCCGCCACTGAGAGCTCGTACTTGGATAGACGGTCCTTCAGGAATACCAGACGCTTGTAGGCATCGGTCGCGTATTGGCTGTTCGGATACTGCTGGATCAGCTGGCTGAAGTCGCGGAATGCGGCGCGGGCATGCTGTGGATCGCGGTCAGAACGGTCAACCCCGAAGAAGCCTTGCAGTGCACTGTCATCCAACGCCATATCTGTCAGACCGCGCATGTACATGACGTAGTCGATGTTCGGATGCGTTGGGTTTAGACGCATAAAGCGATCGATAGAGGCCTGTGCCAAAGGTAAATCGGCAGATTTATAGTAGGCATAAATCAGATCCAATTGGACCTGCTGAGAGTACGGCCCGAATGGATAGCGGTTATCTAACGCTTCGAGTTGCGTAATCGCGCCCTTAAAGTTACCGTCCTGCAGTTTTTGCTGGGCAGTAGCATAGATTTCCGAAGGCGGGCTGTCGGGAACCGTATCCTTGGATGTGGAGCAACCTGCCAGCGCCAGGCTCAACGTGGCTGCCGCCACCAGATATTTCATACGCGTCATGACGTTTAGATTATCCTCAGGGTGTTATTTTGGGAGACTGTCCGTTAAGCTCCCGACAAAAGACCAGTTACAATAGCACATTATATTAAACGGCATCGCCGTGAAAACCCAACGTTAACGAAGAAGCTGCATATGGCACAACAAGTACAACTCACCGCAACGGTGGCCGAAACTCAACTCGGACAACGTTTAGATCAGGCTTTGGCCGAATTGTTCCCTGATTATTCAAGATCTCGCATAAAAGAATGGATCCTGGAAGACAGGGTACAGGTCAATGGCAAAACGATAAACAAGCCGAAAGAGAAGGTACTGGGGGGAGAGACGGTCGCCATTGATGCACAGATTGAAGAAGATGCCCGTTGGGAACCGCAAGACATCCCGCTGGATATCGTCTATGAAGACGCCGATATTCTGGTGATCAACAAGCCTCGCGGCCTGGTGGTGCACCCAGGTGCGGGTAATCCTGATGGGACGGTGCTTAATGCATTGTTACATTATTTCCCGGAGATTGCCGACGTACCGCGTGCCGGTATCGTTCACCGTTTGGACAAAGATACCACCGGCCTGATGGTGGTTGCCAAAACCGTTCCGGCGCAAACCCGCCTGGTTGAGGCATTGCAGGAGCGTGAGATCACCCGTGAGTACGAAGCGGTAGCGATCGGCACCATGACTGCGGGTGGCACGGTGGAGCAACCTATTGCTCGCCACTCCACCAAACGTACTCACATGGCCGTGCATCCAATGGGCAAACCTGCGGTGACTCATTACCGCATTATGGAACATTTCCGCGCCCATACCCGTTTGCGCTTGCGCCTGGAAACCGGCCGTACGCACCAGATCCGTGTGCATATGGCGTATATCGACCATCCGCTAGTGGGTGATCAACTCTACGGTGGCCGTCCACGTCCGCCAAAAGGGGCGTCAGAGGCCTTTATCAACACGTTGCGCGGCTTTGACCGTCAGGCACTGCACGCAACCATGTTGCGCCTGTATCATCCGATCAGCGGTATCCAGATGGAGTGGCATGCGCCAATCCCACAGGATATGGTAGATCTGATCAACGCGCTGAAGCTCGATACCGAAGAATTCAAAGATCAGATGGATTGGTAATGAGTTCGCTGATTTTACCCGATTGGCCGCTGCCTGCAGGGGTAACAGCCTGCAGCTCCACTCGTCATGGTGGTGTCAGCCTTCCTCCCTACGACTCGCTGAACCTCGGTGAGCATGTTGGTGATGATGCACAGGCCGTGGCGCGTAACCGCCAATGTCTGGTAACGGCGGCTGGCTTGCCGCAGATGCCTTTGTGGCTGGAACAGGTACATGGCACTCGTGTGCTGACGCTGGATGGCCAAACGCCTGAAGATTTGCGCGCCGATGCGGTTTACAGCAATGTGGCCGGGTTGGTCTGCGCGGTGATGACGGCGGATTGCCTGCCGGTGCTGTTTGCTTCACATGCGGGTGATGAAGTTGCTGCCGCGCATGCCGGTTGGCGTGGCTTATGTCATGGCGTGCTGGAAAATACCGTGGCGCGCTTTGCTGCGGCACCAGAAAACATCACTGCCTGGCTAGGCCCGGCGATCGGCCCAAGCCGGTTCGAAGTTGGGGCTGAAGTGCGTGCGGCATTTATGGATATTGATAGCGCCGCCGCTGCCGCTTTTACTCCCCACGGTGAAAAATTCCTCGCAGACCTCTATCTTTTGGCTCGCCAGCGCTTGCAATGTGCTGGTATTTTCGCCATTTATGGCGGTAATCGTTGCACAATGAACGAAATGAGTCATTTTTTCTCCTATCGGCGCGACGGAACAACCGGACGTATGGCAAGTTTGATCTGGGTGAGATAACCTACTGCCCTAGGACGATCCACTGATGCATGACGTTGTACTCATAATATAGTGTCGAGATAACCTTGAAAATTTGAGGGATGACCTCATTTAATCTCCAGTAGCAATTTTGACCTACATTGGAGGTGTTATGCGTCTGGATCGTCTTACTAACAAATTCCAGCTTGCCCTCGCCGATGCCCAGTCTTTGGCCCTTGGGCGCGACAATCAATTTATTGAACCGTTACATCTGATGAGCGCCCTGCTCAATCAGGATGGGGGCACGGTTCGCCCATTACTGACTTCTGCCGGGATTGATGCTGCGCGAGTGCGTACCGACATCGATCAGGCATTATCTCGTCTGCCGCAGGTTGAAGGTACCGGTGGGGATGTTCAACCCTCACACGAACTGGTACGCGTCCTCAACCTGTGCGACAAGCTGGCGCAAAAGCGGGCAGACAAGTTTATTTCATCCGAGCTGTTTGTGCTGGCGGTGCTTGAAGATCGCGGTAACTTGACCGATCTGCTGAAAGCTGCCGGTGCCACAGCGGACAAAATAGCCAAAGCCATTGAACAAATGCGAGGGGGAGACAGCGTGGATGACCAAGGTGCTGAAGATCAGCGTCAGGCTCTGAAAAAATACACTATCGATCTCACTGAGCGTGCGGAACAGGGCAAACTTGACCCGGTGATTGGCCGTGATGAAGAGATCCGCCGCACCATTCAGGTGCTGCAACGCCGTACCAAAAACAACCCGGTACTGATTGGTGAGCCTGGTGTCGGTAAAACCGCCATCGTTGAAGGCTTGGCTCAGCGCATTATCAACGGCGAAGTTCCCGAAGGGCTGAAGCATAAACGCGTGCTTTCCCTGGATATGGGCGCGTTGATTGCCGGGGCGAAATACCGGGGCGAATTTGAAGAACGCCTGAAGGCGGTGCTGAGCGATCTTTCCAAACAGGAAGGCAGCGTCATCCTGTTCATCGATGAGCTGCATACCATGGTGGGTGCCGGTAAAGCCGATGGCGCGATGGATGCTGGCAACATGCTCAAACCCGCGCTTGCCCGTGGGGAACTGCACTGCGTAGGGGCGACCACGCTAAACGAGTATCGCCAATATATAGAGAAGGATGCTGCGCTGGAGCGCCGCTTCCAGAAAGTCTATGTCGCGGAACCGAGCGTGGAAGACACCATCGCCATCCTGCGTGGCCTGAAAGAACGCTATGAGCTGCATCACCACGTGCAGATAACGGACCCGGCGATCGTAGCTGCGGCAACGCTGTCGCACCGCTATGTTTCCGACCGTCAGTTGCCGGATAAGGCCATCGACCTGATCGATGAGGCCGCCTCCAGCATTCGTATGCAGATGGACTCTAAGCCGGAATCGCTCGATCGCCTGGAGCGCCGCATCATCCAGTTAAAACTGGAAGAGCAGGCACTGAACAAGGAATCGGATGACGCCAGCAAGAAACGCCTGGAAATGCTGAGTAGCGAGCTGGAGCAGAAAGAGCGCGAATACTCAGAACTGGAAGAAGAGTGGAAAGCGGAAAAGGCTTCGCTGTCTGGTACCCAGAATATCAAGGCGGAACTGGAGCAGGCCAAGATCACGCTGGAGCAGGCGCGCCGCGTAGGTGACCTTGGGCGCATGTCAGAACTGCAGTATGGCAAAATCCCTGAGCTGGAAAAACAGCTTGAGGCGGCCACACAGGCAGAAGGCAAGACCATGAAGCTGTTGCGTAACCGCGTTACCGATGCCGAAATCGCTGAAGTCTTGGCGAAAGCGACCGGTATCCCGGTGGCCAGAATGCTGGAAGGTGAGCGTGACAAACTGCTGCGTCTTGAGCAGGAACTGCACTCACGGGTGATTGGCCAGGATGAAGCGGTGAACGCGGTGTCCAATGCTATTCGCCGTAGCCGTGCTGGTCTTTCCGATCCTAACCGGCCGATTGGTTCATTCCTGTTCCTGGGTCCTACCGGGGTGGGTAAAACCGAACTGTGTAAGGCGTTGGCTGGGTTCCTGTTCGACAGTGATGACGCGATGGTGCGTATCGACATGTCCGAGTTTATGGAGAAACACTCCGTATCGCGGCTGGTGGGTGCACCTCCGGGTTATGTCGGTTATGAAGAGGGCGGTTATCTGACAGAAGCGGTGCGCCGTCGTCCGTATTCAGTGATCCTGCTGGATGAAGTGGAAAAAGCGCACCCAGACGTGTTCAACATCCTGCTGCAGGTGTTGGATGACGGACGTCTGACAGACGGACAAGGTCGTACCGTTGATTTCCGTAATACCGTGGTGATCATGACCTCTAACCTGGGTTCCGATCTGATCCAGGAGCATTTCGGTCAGATGAGCTATCCACAGATGAAGGAATCGATCATGGAGATGGTGAGCCAACATTTCCGTCCGGAATTCATCAACCGTATCGACGAAGTGGTGGTGTTCCATCCGCTCGGCCAGAAACATATCGCACAGATTGCCAAGATCCAGTTGGCGCGTCTGTACCAGCGTCTGGAAGAGCGTGGCTACGAAGTCAGTATTACGGAGCCAGCCTTGGAGCTGTTGGGCAAAACCGGTTACGACCCTGTGTATGGTGCGCGGCCGTTGAAACGCGCTATCCAGCAGGAAATCGAAAACCCGCTGGCACAGCAAATCTTGTCTGGCAAGTTGATCCCAGGCAAACCGGTGACGCTGGACGTAGAAAACGACCATATCGTTGCCAAGCAATAAAAGTAGTTGTTGGTAGCTATATAGAAGGGGGCGGTTTTTACCGCCCCCTTTTCTTTGGCTTTAGCCTGGTTGACGGGTTTTCTTCGAGCAAAACGCTTAAAACCTTCCTTTTTTGCTCAATAAATACCCATAAATGACGTTTTGGCTGGTTTTTTGAACGCTTGAAAAGTTTTTTGAATTTAGGGGTTGCGCCCTTCTGAGAACTCCCTATAATGCGCCTCCACTGACCGGGAACAACGACTCCTCTAACGAGAACAAGTCGCCCAGCCAGGAAGAAGCAACCCG
>NZ_JBLJAK010000084.1:0-7022 GCF_047530105.1 Serratia sp. T13T92
TAAAAAGAAAGCAAAACCGGCATTTTTACGTACAACCCATCGCGATACCGCACCATCAGGGGGGACGTCGCGCTACTGTTCATGGTCAGTCGCCCTCAAAAAGAAACGATCCAATCTCCTAACCATCCAGGCAACGGAGCCATCAATCATCCAGACATATTAGATTTGGCGATATCGATACCAACAACGCTGATCTTGTTCATGTGATGTGACTCCCAGATTAATGCAGTCAGTAAAAGTATGGCAGCAGCTACGTTAGGGAGGGGCGTAGATTACATCACTACAGATGCTATCAGACCCCCCAGAACATTAGGTTCAGGGCGTTTTTGATGGCTTCCGCATCCGCGCTGACATCCGCCTGCGCCTCGCCGGTGACACTGGCTGACACACCGGATAGTTCTGTCGTCATAACCCGGTAGTCTTTTCCGTTGACACAGACCACCGGGAACAGCTGGCGGTTGACCTTCTGCGAGAAATGCCGGGACTCCAGCAGCGGGATCACTATGCGCCGTCCGGGTGTTTCAATAATGTCGCTTTGTACATCTACAAACAGTTTGTAATGGCTCTCGCGTTTGTATTCATACACCGTGAACTGCATGTCACCAGCTCCGGTTTTCGTCGGCAAATGAGCCGTGTTGTGCAATAAAATTTGCTACTTCTTCCATGCCTTCCCTGTTCTCCACTTTCCATTGCTCGGCCTGTATGCGGCGGGCTTCCCGCACGATAGCGTCATTAACCAGCCCGGAAATGTTAACGCCTGCAGCGTGTAATGCCTGGTAATGCTCTTTGTCCACAGTCACGCTGACTCTGTGTTTCATAAGGTATCTCCTCATTTGAATACTGTGAGTATATACCAATAGTGTTCTTACTGTAGTGATAAAAGAGATTCTACGCCGAAATGGCCGTTAGATTGATGCCGCTACGCGGCATGAAGGCGCCAATTGTTGCTATAGATATTATGGTGTGTGAATGGCGCCGGTAGCCCGGCAACGCCGGTTCCGGTTTGATAGGTTTCACCTATCCCATCCCTCGCCCTGCTAAGCCAAACCCACTAATAGCGCCACAAAACTTTTTTTGCGCGGTCGGAGTGGTCACGGCAAGGCGTAAGCCGCCGCCGGGGCGTATCTCCGCGTTATGCGGGCCTTTAGGGCCGCTTACGAGCGTGTAATCAAAACCTCTCGCAACATTTCCTGCAGCGACTCAATTCTTTAGTTACAACACCCATTTTAAAGCCACTGCTGTTCCCGGCCTTTGGCCGGGGCGGCGGCGGCTTTGCAGTGGGTGGGGAGTTGTTTGTTGTTGAGGGTGACGCTGATGTTTTTGGCCGCGATGGTTTTGTGTCATTGAGCTATTAGGTGCAGCGACATAGCCCGCTTTGCGGGAGCTACTTGACCGGCGTAGCCGGTGGGTTATGGCTAAAAGAGTTGCGTTTTTGCAGGGTATTTGAGTTTCCAGGGGTGTTCTGCCTGAGCAAAGCGAAGGAGGTATCATCGAGCGCTGCTGAGCGCGATGACATCCCCTTTTTTAAAAGGCTTATTTTGTTATGGATTAACGTTCGAAAATAAGGATATCAGTACGTTATGCTTCGAAATTAATAGCCTTCTTCGAAATTAACTGCTGTTGTTTACGCTCCCGGATATCTGGGTAAGGAAGAGGATGCCCAACCCGCCTCATTTTCGTCATCGACGGCGCACACATCGCTTGCAAAAACAGCAATTCCTGAACGCCAGGCAGCACAAAACCCGCGTCGGGGTGGACACGGTTTTTTCAGTCTGGGTTTTTGGTAACTAGAGTTTGCCGGCGCGTTCCAGCAGTCGTTGATAATAGGCTTCCGGATCGCTGTGAAGCAGCCCCGGATTATCGCGCTGTAGCGCCATTTCCAGCTGCACGACCTCATGACGCATGGTTTTGTTCGACCAGGCGACATAAGCTTGATACATCAGGTTCTGGGCCTTTTTGTGGCCTTTGCCATCAGCTTTGATTTTGCTCTGTAGACCGTCAAGGAGCAGATCGAGACGATCACCTTGCTCAAGCGTATTGAGGGCGTCTTCGAGCTGGCCAACCACCTGCTCTTTCTCGCGGGCCAAGTCCGGGTTGACCACCCAGCGCTTTATCTGCTTGAGCCGGTTACGTAAAGAGTGGCGGTTTTTGAGGTCAATGCCGATACGCTCGATGCGCAAAAGATGCCGTTCGTATTTGGTTCGCAGAGTTTCGGTCAGGCCGTTCTTGATCGCCCAGGTACGGAATTGGCCGAGCCACTGGCGAATTTCATCGACAGCAATACCACGGCTAGTGAAGAATCTTTCACTGAGCCAGACACGCAACGGCTTGTTCTGGCCACTGTCGGTATCTTTGCCATGCAATACGATCGCGTACTGCAGCTGCTCCATTACCGATAGCGCATTGAGCGCCACGTCATAGGCTTTGCGGCCACTGTCGTAGACATGCAAGACGCCCATGTAATGTGCCAATTGCTCCATCGGAGCCATGATTTCGAAAGGATAGTCGCTGTCCGGGTTAAAGTCGCAGTTGGCCGCCATCACCTGTGACAGAGCCGTCAGCGCCTCGCAGGCCTCGGAACGTGCGTGAACGCGCATCGGTTTGGGAATGTAATAGGGATCGTTACGTTTGGTGTACGGAACATACCCATTTTGACGTAGCTCGACCAAGTCGGGATTGCGATGCCAATTGTGACTGCTGACGCGGGCGACCACTTTCGACGCCATGCCACGCGGAACGGCACATCTCAGCCCAGGCTGATAGCGGCGATGGATTTTTGACGTCCCTTTGCGTAAGGCATTAGCCTCTCCACGACGGGTACGGTTGGGTTCGATTATCGGAGCATCAGACGCGTAATTCAGGCTAGTCAAATAGCCCTGCGCTTATGCTGCACGATAGGAGTTGAATTTTTTTTGGCACAATTCTATACTCCCTGCATAGAGCAACGCTTCTATACAGTTTTGAGTGAGCCCCGTTAATCTTTCCGACCGCCAAGTTAGAGAAGATTATCGGGGTTTTTGCTTTTCAGAATCCGGAGAACTCTCTCAACGTCTTCTGTCCCTGCCACCATACTGGCGTGGCCAACCTAAAAATATTTAAACGATCAGCACATTAGCACTGAGTGAACCAACGATCAAGAAGGTCACCCCATTACCAAACATTCTTTGCGTTCCACTTCACGTTCTATCAAGCGTTCGATCAACTCTGCTTGAGTCAATCCGTACTCTTCACATAGATCGATCAAATGATCCTTTAGTGGCTTCCGTACAAATATCTTAACTTCTTTATGGGTTGATTTCTTTCTAGCTACGGATGCTTGCTGCTTTTCTGCAGGACTCAAAGGGTTACCTTTACGATATACACGTTTTGCATTCGATGAAGGAGTAACAATACCTATCGCCTGTGACATCTCCGCCTCCCCAAGGATCTAAAAAGGATCGATTAGGCAAAGACTACTACAGTTTCCAGCAGTTAGCAGCAAATGATCGTGATCTGCGACTCATGTTGGCGCATGAGCAATGATGTTTTGCAGATCTGATGGCTTGAAGAAAGGATCAGTAATTCGAATTTAGTGGAGTGCCTTCAGCCCAAAGACGCTCAAATTCCTGCTGATAGGCACGCGCTACAGCTGTTTCGTCGCGGATCACCACCACATTCTCGGCATTGCGACTGAACGCCGATGCGGTGTAGTTCGCAGAACCTGTCTGAACCGTCCGCCCGTCAATCACCACAAATTTCGAATGCTGAATGGCATATTTACTGTTTAAACGAACAGGGATCCCTTTATTGGCCAAAAATGTCACCGCGCTGTACGAGGCACGGTTGGCTTTATCGTCAGCCAGTACCCTCACCTGTACGCCACGCTGCTGCGCGGCCACCAGAGCCAGCGCCACCGGTTTTGAGGTAAAGCTGTATGCAGCCAACTCAATACTACTCCTGGACTGCGCCAACGAATCAAGTACCAGGGTCTGCGCCTGCCCGGGGGTAAACGCGGCTTCGACGGTAGCACTAGCAGGTTGCATTACGAGTAGGGGCCCGCTCAACAAGGTCAGACACACCAGGCTGGGCAATGACCGTCTGCTGACGAAATACAATTCCATGAGAACCTCTTGTTATTGAAGTACCAACTGAAACCCCGGAAGAGAAGAAAACTTGTTTTTCCTCTTTTCCGGGGTTGGACAACGGAGCAACGCGAAGGCGTCAGGATGGTGTACCCTATCTTTCTGGCCGTTGCGTTACATCGCAATCAGTCCCAATACCGCCAGATGCACGGTGTAGAACAGCGGAAAAAATTCCCGCGGCCAGAAACGAGCGACCAGACGACAGGAGCGGCTCAGCACTGTCAGGGTGACGCCCGGTATCACCAGCCCCACCATCATCATCGCCGCACCGTCGCCGGCGTTCAGCGCCAACATCACCAGCGCCAGACAGCACGCCAGTCCGGTGCGCGTGGTGCGCCTGGCCGTCATGCACACCCCGCAGGCCAGTAACAGCATCATGATGCCGGCAAGGCCATAGCTGCCGCCCGAAAAGGGATACCACGCCAGAACCAGTCCCAGCGACAGCGGCCACACGCGGGGACCGTGCTGCTGCATCAGCGCCAGCACCTGCCCGCTGACCGCAAAGGCAAACAGGATATTGCCCTCATACGGCTGCAGCCCGGCGAGTATCCAGCCGCCCTGTGCCACCACCGCCCACACCCACAACCGGTTCAGCGACGACTGACGGATGCGAGGATGGCGGGCCAGATTCATCGCCCAGACCAGGCCAAACAACGGGAAAGCACCCCGTCCAAGTAGCCGAAGCGCGTCGTTGTCGAGCCCGAACAGCAGACTGGTGTGGTCGGCCACCATCAGTATCAGTGCCACGGTTTTTATCAGGTCGGTTTGCCCCGGCGTCCAGACCAGCAACCGTTGCAGCCAGTTGTCCGTGACCACCACCAGGGGGAAGAACACATTATCCTCTGCCCGCATCTCAGTCTCCGCTCAGTGTTTTTTCCCGGTCGAGGTCACGCACCACCTCGCGCTCCATCTGTTGCAGACGTTCACGTTGCACATTCTCGTGTGCCACCTGTGCCACCGCGTTATCACGTCGGCGCTCCTCGTGATTGTCCAGCACCCTGACCGCGTCAGGGGTGGGTTCCTGCGTGCGTTCCAGTTCACGCGCCACTTCCCGTACCGGGTCTGTTCCTTCTCTGCCCTTATCACCGCCGCGCGCCATTTCCCGTACCGCCTGCGCGGCCCGTTCTTCCATTTCGCGGCGCTGCTGTTCGGCCTGCACCTGCTGCGCCACCACCTCCGGCGGCAGCTTTTCGCCATGCTGTGTGCCGGTGACCACATCGTTCGATACGCCATCCGCCCAGATCCGGCCCCCGGTGATGGCACCGGGGTTCCAGGGCCGCCCCTCGCTGCCAGGCAGACGCACCACCACGCCGCTGTGCGGATTTTCCCGCGCCAGCTTCAGCGCCGCCGGCATATCGGCCGCCAGCAATGACTCCCCGTTACGGCTCACCTGCAGGCCGGCAAAGGTGGCTGCCTCACTGCCCATCACGCGGCCTTCGTCCGTCAGCCCCCGCATTTCACCCTCACCGGGCATCAGCGAACTCAGCCAGATACCTGCCGGCTTACCGTTGCCGTCAAAGGCAGGCAAAGCCACATGGGGCTGCGGATATTTACGGCCAGGCGAGATGAAACGCGCCATCGATCCATCCGGCGATAATCCAGCCTGGCGCAGCACTGCGCGTCCGGCTGCCACCTCTCCCAGCGGCTTTGCCGTGCCCATCAAACGCTCGGCATTACTGACTGCCCGGTCACCGCGAGGCTCCAGAATGTCATGCGCCGTGCTGCGGGCGCGGGATTTTCCCATTGCCTCAGCCCAGGCCGCACGGTTGTCGGTATACACCTGCGCATGCTGCTTCATACGGCTCAGCGCCACGTAGGCCGATTCGAAGCTCACCATGGCTTTTCGTGCCCCTTCCGTGCCCTGCAGGGCAATCGCAAACGGCTCACTGGCCCCCTGCGCCCCGTGTGCAGTGACGGCGTAGGCCAGGTCGATATGCTGTTCTGCCCGCTCGGCAGCGGGGTTCACCGTCCGGGTCTGCTGCCCGTCTGTCAACGTGACCCTGTCACCGTCAATCTCGGATACTGTCCAGACGCTGTTGGCCACAAAACCACGCTCATTGTCGCTTTTGGAGAAACGCATCCGGTCGCCGGGCGATACAGTGAGAGTATCCGGGCGATACAGCGTCACCCCCTCTGTCGCAGCCTGGGTGGGCGACAGCGAGCGGGTGTTGCCCTGTTCATCTTTCAGGGTGACCAACTGCCCTTCCTTATCCAGGCGGTCAATCCGATAGTAGGTGCTGTCCAGCAGCACCAGATTGTCGTGCGCCGCCTGCCAGGTGGCCATTTTACGCAGCTCACCGTCACGCAGGTTGGCGGAGGTCAGTATCGGTAGTCGGGCCTCCTGCTCACCCAGCTCACCGGCCGCCTGACGAGCCTCATGTATCTGCGCGTTCAGCGCCCGCCGGTCGGCATTCAGGGTTGTCACCACGATGGTCTGTGCCTGCGCCTGCGGTGTTCGCCCGGTGTAGTCCCGCACGATGGCTTCATAGAGGGTGGCGGGCTGTGCGCCGGGCGTCAGGCTCCCATCGGCCAGACCTTTCTCGATGGCCTTCTCCTGCGCCGCGCCGAATTCCACCACCGAACTCTCCGGCTGCCAGGCACCCGCCTGACGCGGCACCTGTGCGGGTGGCACCTGCTCAAGGGTGTTGAGGGCGCTGTCGATGTCCCGGTCAATCAAACTGTAGACCGCCGGTTTCAGGGCTGGGGTCTGGCGAACGATCTCCTGCATCACCGCGACGTCGATGGCGCTGCGTTTTTGCAGCAGACGGAACGGCTGGCCAGGTGCGATGGACTGCAACTGATCGGTGTCGCCACTGGACACCGCCCGTCCGCCGCCCCCGGCGATCAGGCCATAGGCCCGGGCCATATCGGCATTGCCGACCATCGAGCTTTCATCCACCA
>NZ_JBLJAK010000085.1:0-5728 GCF_047530105.1 Serratia sp. T13T92
AACAGGAAATAACAGTGAAAACCCCTCACCCCAGCCCTCTCCCAGAGTACCCACCGAGAACATCCTGAACCCCCGTGTGAGGGAGAGGGAGCTGTCCGGCATCGTGGGTGAGCCTGTGCGGCTTCGGCAAGTCGGAACCTTTGATTAGCCTGTACTGCTTCAGAACGTTGGGAGCAAGAAGAAAGATGGGGTATTGCGCAGGAATATCAGCGGACTCGATCGGTTCCCTCTCCCTATGGGAGAGGGTGAGGGGTCATTACTCGGCTATCCCGAATTATCTCCGCATTGGTAAATGATTAAATATAACCGGGTTCCCACCTGGAAATATTCATGAAATTTTTAGTTCCACACCCGCCTGGCTAATTCATACATATCATTAATGCCTATAGCCTTTATATAACTCAGACTTGTGCTTGAATCGAGATAATGGAATTATCATATTATTATGATTTACAAGGATATTTTTAATGTCCGATGAAGTCAGCGGTTATTAGCTAACAAGAAATTACAAGTGAATAAAAACAAATAATAGCCATGCGCGGTGGATCGAGTAGACTAGATGATAATTTGTTCCGTCAGAGTATTTAAATCATGTCTACTGAAAGCGCGTCTTTAAAAAATCACAATACTTTTGCGCTCCCGGTCAACGCAGCGCATTTAGTCATTGCTGAAGAAATTGAAATGATGATTAAAGCCTGGCAGCAAGCGCAAAAGCGCCAAGAGCCACTGCTGGTACTCGGTGAAGGGAGCAACGTCCTGTTCCTGGAGGATTTTGCCGGTACGGTCATGATTAACCAGTTAAAAGGTATCACCGTCAGGGAAGAGCAGGACGCCTGGCATCTGCATGTTAGCGCCGGGGAGAATTGGCACCATCTGGTTAGCCAGATGCTCGAGCGTGGCATCCCCGGGCTGGAAAATCTGGCATTGATCCCGGGGTTGGTCGGTTCGGCTCCGATCCAGAATATCGGGGCGTACGGTATTGAGCTCAAACAGGTCTGTGAGTATGTCGATCTGCTGAACCTGACTACGGGTGAAATCGATCGCATGGATCCTGAACGCTGCCAATTTGGTTACCGGGAAAGCGTTTTTAAGCATGAACTTAAGCAAGGCTTCGTGATTGTGGGCGTTGGTTTACGGCTTAGCAAACAGTGGAGCCCGTTGCTGAACTACGGCGACCTTACCAAGCTGGATCCCAAGACGGTAACGCCGCAGCAGGTATTTGACGCGGTATGCGCCATGCGGCGCAGCAAGCTGCCAGATCCACGTATTACCGGTAATGCAGGTAGCTTCTTTAAAAACCCGCTGGTGAGCGGGGAAGCCGCTAAAACGTTATTAGCCCAGTATCCTGCAATGCCACATTATCCGCAGCCGGACGGGCAAGAAAAGTTGGCTGCCGGTTGGCTGATCGATCAGTGTTCACTCAAGGGGCATCAGATCGGTGGCGCAGCGGTGCACCGTCAGCAGGCCTTGGTATTGGTAAATGTCGATAATGCCAGCAGCCAGGATGTGGTGGCACTGGCCAGGCACGTGCGCAATACGGTAGCGCAGAAATTCGATGTCTGGTTAGAACCGGAGGTACGTTTTATGGGGGCCACTGGTGAGCAGGATGCCGTAGAGGTCATTTCATGAGAGACACCACAGTTCCACTGAAGATCATCTCCCTACTGGCGGACGGCGAGTTCCACTCTGGCGAACATTTGGGTGAGTCATTGGGAATGAGCCGCGCAGCGATTAACAAGCATATTCAGACCATCCGGGAGTGGGGTTTGGATGTGTTCACGGTTCCGGGGAAAGGCTATAGCCTACCTGCGGTGATCAACTTGCTGGACGCTGAGCGTATTCTTGGCTTACTGGAAGACAAGCGTGTCACGGTGTTGCCCGTGGTTGATTCAACCAACCAGTATCTGTTGGACAGGCTTGCAGAACTGACTTCCGGTGATGCCTGTATAGCCGAGTATCAGCAGGCAGGACGTGGGCGGCGTGGGCGTCAGTGGATTTCACCCTTCGGAGCTAACCTATATTTATCCATGTTCTGGCGTCTTGAACAAGGGCCTGCGGCCGCGATGGGGTTAAGCCTGGTTATTGGCATTGTGATGGCAGAAGTGTTGCAGCGTCTCGGTGCAGAACAGGTCCGTGTGAAGTGGCCAAATGATTTATACCTTAACGATCGCAAGTTGGCCGGTATTCTGGTTGAGCTGACTGGTAAAACCGGGGATGCAGCCCAGTTGGTGCTCGGAGCGGGTATCAACATGGCGATGCGCGAAACCAACGCCAGTCAGATTGATCAGCGCTGGATCAACCTACAGGAAGCCGGGATCACTATCGATCGTAATGAATTGGCCGCCAAATTGCTTAATGAGCTACGCAATTCATTACGGCAATTTGAAATAGACGGGTTAGCTCCCTTTATTTCACGTTGGCGTAAATTAGATAACTTTATCGATCGCCCGGTTAAGCTATTAATTGGTGAACAACAGATTTTCGGTATTGCCCGCGGTATTGATCAGCAAGGTGCATTGCTGCTTGAGCAGGAAGGGGTAATAAAACCCTTTATTGGTGGTGAGATATCTTTGCGGAGTGCTGAATAAGCTAAAATAAGAGAGGCCATTGGCCTCTCTTACGCTATCGATTATTTCCGTAACCGTACACTTTCCACAGCGTGATTGGCACTCTTAGTCATAATCAAGCTGGCTCTTTCGCGAGTCGGTAAGATATTCTGCTGTAAATTCAATCCATTAATCTCATTCCACAGCTGAGTGGCGATGTTGATCGCCTCCGTTTCCGGCAACTGCGCATAGCTATGGAAATAGGAGTCTGGGTTAGAGAACGCACCCTGACGGAATTTCAGGAAGCGGTTGATATACCAGCTTTGCAATAGATCGCCAGGGGCATCAACATAGATTGAGAAATCAACAAAGTCGGAAACAAATACCCGGTGAGGATCGTGTGGATAGTCCATACCGCTTTGCAAAACATTCAATCCTTCCAGGATCAGAATATCAGGCTGTTCGATAACTTTATTGCCTTCAGGCACGACGTCATAGATAAGGTGAGAGTATACCGGCGCAGTAACACGTTTGGCACCGGATTTAACTTCCGAAACGAATTTCACCAGGCTATGCATATCGTAGGATTGCGGGAATCCTTTTTTCTTCATCAGGCCGCGCTCGTTCAGCACCTTGTTCGGGTGCAGAAAGCCGTCTGTGGTGATCAGCTCCACGCTACGATGTTCAGGCCAGCGGCTCAACAACGCCTGCAATAAACGCGCTGTGGTACTTTTACCCACGGCTACGCTGCCAGCAATGCCGATCACATAAGGAATGCGTTGACCATCAGTGCCAAGGAATTGCTCCAGAACTGCCTGGCGACGCAGGTTAGAACTGATATAGAAGTTCAGCAACCGTGAGAGCGGCAAGTAGATCTGTGCGACTTCTTCCAAGGAGAGATCTTCGTTAATCCCTTTGAGTTTAACAATCTCTTCTTCTGACAGCGTCAGCGGCACCGAATCCCGTAACGCGGCCCACTGGCTGCGATCGAACTGAAGGTAAGGCGTCGCTAAAGATTGATCTCTTTTTATCATAAGCCAAATTCTGCCTGTTAACGCAGGTTGGGAAAGGCGCTGGACGCCAACTCCAGATAATAATCAAACTGCATATTATAGACAGCTGGCTTTTAGGCGTAGACTTTTTTCGCAATTGTGGTCGATTAGTGGCAGTTTTTACCAATAGTGCGAACAGGCACGCAATTGAGAAAGGGCCTGTTGCAATGCGGTATCACTGGGCAATGATACCGTTTTCAGGTCAGTTGGCGGCGGCGCGAGAGGGTTGCTGAACGGCAAACAGCCGCTTGTAGTAAATCGCCGTAGGATGGTAATACCCGTCGGGAGCCGCGGCGTAATCGGGTATCTCCCCGAGGCAACGATAGCCCAACGAGCGATACAGCCCTTCGGCTGCAGAACCGGCCTGAGTGTCCAGATAAAGCAGGCCACGGCGGATCTCAAGCGCCATTTTTTCTAGCGATTTCATCAACGCCTGCCCAACGCCATTGCGGCGGGCGCGGCTGTGCACCAGCAGTTTTTGTACTTCGGCCCGGTTGCGGCCGTTCGGCTTTTGACACAGGGCGAGTTGGACTGTGCCAATGACGCCGCTTTCGTCTCTGGCAATCCACAATAACAACTCTCCTTTGGCCAAAGCAGGGCGTAGGCTATGGAAGTAGCTCTCGGCATCTTCGTGGGGAATTTGCGTGTCGTAACCTACTGAAGCCCCGTGAGTGACCGCATCGGTGAGCAACTGCGCCAGCTCGGCGCGGTAAATGGGAAGCGTTGCCGCATTGATCAGGACAATTTTCATCGGTCATACCTCCTGGCTATTAGGGATAATGATGATAAGCAATAAGCGCGCCAATGCGGCTAACCTGTGCGGGTGCAGCCAGTCCAGGGACGAAAGCGGTATATAAGCACCATCAGAGAGCACCGTCCTCTTTGTTGCGCACCATCCCGATCGCGGCTTTCAACCGATAGGCTATCTTTGATTGAGCGATACGGAAAAGTGCAGGGAAAGCCTCAGCAGGGTAGGTCTAAAATAGTTTAGATTAATGCCCATAATTGATGAAATTTTGCGCCTCAACGGTAAAAAATTGCGAGCCGGATGCAGAAATCGGCTGATTTATGAGCGATAGGGCTTAGATCGCAATTTTTTTGTTGCATAGCCCGTCAGCTCTACCTAGAATGCGCTGCACTTGATGCCGGCTTAGCTCAGTAGGTAGAGCAACTGACTTGTAATCAGTAGGTCACCAGTTCGATTCCGGTAGCCGGCACCATTCAAGTATAAAGTAGTTAAAATCTGGTGGGGTTCCCGAGCGGCCAAAGGGAGCAGACTGTAAATCTGCCGTCACAGACTTCGAAGGTTCGAATCCTTCCCCCACCACCATTTTAGACCCGAGGCACTGGGTCACACCGAGCGGAATCATTAAGATGAGCATCGTTCGGGGAAGGTAAGAACCTTATAACAAGGTTCAAGTCTCACAAAGTGAGACAATGCCTTCAAACAGTTCGCGCCGCGTAACGGAAGTTGCTGGCACGAAGGGTGAAGAGTTAAGCGACGAACAATCCTTCTCTCCACCTTTAAAGTCTACAGAAAAGTCAGGTAGCCGAGTTCCAGGATGCGGGCATCGTATAATGGCTATTACCTCAGCCTTCCAAGCTGATGATGTGGGTTCGATTCCCACTGCCCGCTCCAAGATGTGCTGATATAGCTCAGTTGGTAGAGCGCACCCTTGGTAAGGGTGAGGTCGGCAGTTCGAATCTGCCTATCAGCACCACTTCTTAATTTCTCGCCCCCTGATTTTCTTTCTGTTTCCTGAATTCAACAAGCAAATGCTTGGTTGATGTGGTGATACCACCGATTTATCCGTGTCTTAGAGGGACAATCGATGTCTAAAGAAAAATTTGAACGTTCAAAACCGCACGTTAACGTCGGTACTATCGGCCACGTTGACCACGGCAAAACTACCCTGACTGCTGCAATCACTACCGTTCTGGCTAAAACCTACGGTGGTTCTGCACGTGCTTTTGACCAGATCGATAACGCGCCAGAAGAGAAGGCTCGTGGTATCACCATCAACACTTCTCACGTTGAATATGACACCCCGACTCGTCACTACGCGCACGTTGACTGCCCAGGGCACGCCGACTACGTGAAAAACATGATCACCGGTGCTGCTCAGATGG
>NZ_JBLJAK010000086.1:0-5623 GCF_047530105.1 Serratia sp. T13T92
AGCACTTCCTGCCGGTACAGCGGCAGCGCGAACTGGAATTTGTTGATGATGATTTGCGCGACCAGCGACGGCGTGGCGTAGCTTTTAGGGAACACCGCCGGCACCGACGGTGCCACCTTCACGCTGCCGCTCGTGCCCTGTTGTTCGCAACACCGGCAACCGTATTTCTCGCGGATATAGCGGGTCACCCGGACATGCGCAGGTATCAGCTCCAGCTCTTCACGCACCTCTTCGCCCATCACGTGCATCTGCTGGTGACAGCAGTCGCACACCTGCTCTTCGGGAGGGAGGCGAACGATGACCTCCTCGCGTGGCAGACCGGGCGGTAGACGCGGGCGCCGTTTTTTGGGCTGCTGTGTTCCGTCGTTTTGCGTGACGTTATCGTCAGAGGCGCTGTCGTCGGCATTGAGGGGTTCCGGTTCGCAGGCGTCATCGTCGCTGAATACGTCGACGCCAACCGACGCTTCAGCTTCGGCTTCGTTGAATACGTCGCCCTGTGGCGGGTGTGGCTCGGCACTGCGACCGAACATTTTGCGCCGGTACAGATTGAGTTCTTCGAGCTGCGCCTGCAGCTCCTGCTGCTGCGCCTGCAACTCTTGCTGTAACCCAATGATTATCTGTTTCAGTTCATTGATATCATTCGGCAAGTTGTCGGTAGTCGTTCTCATGGCGCTACTGTAGCAGGCAACGCGGGGATAGGCTGATAAAGTTAACTGACCGCAATGCAATCGAAGGGTTGATGCGTGCGGATTTTATCGAGGTCAACACCAGCAAGTAACCAGCGCCATTGCTCTTCGGTAAGCCGTATGGCTTGCTGGCCCACTGTTGGCCAGCGGAAAAAATCTTTCTCCAGACGTTTGTACCACAGGCAAAACCCGGTTTTATCCCAGTAGAGCGCCTTGACCTTGTCGCGGTTTCGGTTGCAGAAGACGAACAGGGCCTCGTCGAAGGGAGAATGAGTCCCCTCCTGCTCAATAATCAACGCCAGGCCGTTGATGCTTTTTCGGAAATCCACGTACTCTGGATAAAGGTAGATAGCAGGCGCATCGACGAACATCTTCATGACGCCATCTCCCGCAACAACGTGGCCAGCCAGTGAGGGGAAATATCGACCGGCAGTGATAACGTGGCGCCGGGAAGGATGAGAGCCAGTTGCCGGCTTGCCTGAGGAACGGACGAAACGGTTTCCCTGGGCACAGGCTTATCGTCGGACAAGGAAGCAGAGGGGACAAGCGTATCGGTAAACGCACCTGGCGGAAGCGCTGGAACGAAGGAACGTGCAGATTTGCTGCTGACAGAAAGCCGATGCCTGGCATTGGAGAATGCGGAGCGAGTGATGCCATGTTGATGGCAAAACTGGGTTTTATTGAGTCCAGAGCGTTGTTGTTCGTCAAAAAGGGCGTGCCATTCTTCGGGCGTGCGGATGTTCCTCATGGGTTTGCTCCGTGTTGATGATCGGGAACAAGATCATGGCAACATCGCGAACGCAATAACAGGTGGGGTTCCAGCGACGCTTACGCTTTTTCACCGCTGCTTTTTCACGGCTCTGCCAATAGGCGCGCTCGGTTTCCGTGTTGGCATTCATACCCAGCGTGGCGCAAGACTCGGTCAGATTTAAATACATGGTGTTTTTTCCTTCTAGTGAGGGGTGGCAGCAATACGCCGCCACCGGGTTAAAAAATCAGTAATCGGCGGCCAGCTCGGCCATCAGTTCATCACTTGAGGCCTGTGCGCGTTGTTCTTCGGCCAGTGTCAGCATGATCCCCCGCTTCGTTGCCGCCCCCATAAACACCGGGCGATCTGTTAGCGGTAATCTTTCCATCCAGTTCATCGCCATAGCCAGTAGGCGTGATTCGTAAATTTCGTAATAGCTGCCACACCCTTTATTGGCCTCTTTTTCCAGCCGTTGGATCACCACGTCAGCGCGGATAACATCAAACGGGTGACGTGAGTGAATGTTGCAGACAAAACCATCAAATCGTGGTGTTGTCCTTTCACATATCCTGCTAGCTTCCGTCGCGCCGTTGACCTTGACGTTATGTGTGTGCATGTTATTTCTCCCGTTAGTGTTTATTGTCACATCCCACTGAGCCCCTCGCCGCAACCGCTAAACTGACCTTCCAGGGATGAGGATGAAGTCAAATTTGGCGACAAAGCCGCAGCGCAAGCGACCGCAGGGAGTGCGAACGGGTGCCGGCGACAGATTTGACTTCAGACGCCTGGAAGGTAGTTTTTAGCGGGGCGAGGGACTCAGTGGGTGTGACTGACACGGTAGTAGCAATATGCACGCACCCGACACGGCGAAACGCCGTGGCGACCTTAGCGCCCTGCAGCCTTTTGCAGGGCAGTGAAACGCGCTGGCCACCTGGTCAGCTGCAGCCCTTGACCTGGCCGTTAGATATCAGACCCTAGCCGTAGGCCCGAAACCCGCTTGCGGGGTTCGGCAGAAGCTTACCCGGCATTTTGGCCGGGTTAGCTGAGTAGGGGTGACGACCAGGCAACGCCTGGGAGCCGAAGGTATCCAAACAGCCGTTGAATTAGTTTCTCGCCAGCCAGCTGCAATACCATCGCTGTCGGAAGAAGATAATCAGGAAAGAGAGATGATCTGGAAGAAGATAAGAGAGGAAGATAATCAATCCCTCCTGGAGCGGCAGATAGAAGAACGGCGCCGCAGGTGCCGTCCTCTCTTTGGATTTTGGCCGCCCGTGCTTGCACGCCGTAAAGGGGTAGACCTGGGCAGCAACCACAGGACTGATGTTCTACACCTGTGGCTGCCTGTTGCGGAAAATTACATGCCAACCAGACTTTCCAGCGGGATCTTGAATTGCTTGTGCAGGTTGCGGATCATCGGCAAGGTGAGTTTTCGTGTACCATTCAGGACTTCATACACACGGTTTGCCCTGCCGATCGCTGGCTCCAAATCTTTGACCGTCAAGCCCTGTTGCTCCATCCGGAATTTTATCGCCTCGATGGGGTGAGGGGGCTCAATGGGATAGTGCTTCTTTTCATACTCTTCAATCAGTAAGCACATGATCTCAAAATAGTCCCCTTCCGGGGTATCCATTGCTGGTTCGTTGTCAAAGAGGGGGGAAATGGCCTTTACGGCTGCATTGTAATCATCTTCGTTACGGATCGGTTTGATTTGCATCGTTTTACTCCAGTTCTACAGTTTCAGCATCGATGGCATCGTATTCGCGGTGCGTGCCGATGAATTTCACAAACATCCATCCCCGCTGATAGGCAATCGCTACGATTAACCTGTAGTCGTTTCCTTTGATATTGAATACCACCCGCCTGTTTTTCAGAATGCTGGCGCTGCGGTACTGTTCTTTAATCTCTGCCGGGGTACGCCAGTTCGCTTTGACGGCCTCATCTACCCATGCTTTCAGCGGCTGCTCGGCATCGGGATATTCATCCCAAAAATCTTTTAATGTCTTAACGGATATGATTTTCATACTGTTTATTATAGTCCCAAATTGGGATTAATCAAGGTTTTAGTCCCACCACGGGACTCATTTTATAGCATTAAAGCGGGGAGGGTCACCCCTTCCCGCTGGGCATAACAGGGCTATAAACTGCCTTGACCGGCATTATTAATGCTCAAATCTCAGCTCAAAACTGCCATTTTGGTCGCCTGCTGCATAATCTTTGCCAGCGCCTCCACACTCTGCCGCAGAGCCAACCGGCCTTCCCATTCGTTGATGTAGTAAATCGGCGTATAGCGAACGCGGGTGAATTTCGTGGTCAATGCATTGCCGGTGATCACCTTGGCAGCGATCCCGAGCAGGCTCAACTGGATGAAAGCCATATCAGCGGCAACAGGATCAATATCGATACACTCGACATATAGGTGTTCAGAAGGATTTAACCCCGCTTCCAGCATGCACTGAGCATAAGCCAGCACCATACCCGCCGCGCCGCATGCTGGCTCATGCAGTTCGATCCAGCCCTGTTTTTGGACTACTGCCGCAATATCTCCAGTCAGCATTTTCGCCATCATCAATTGAATAGAGTACGGCGTAAAAAATTGGCCCATCTGATCGGAGCCAAGTTCCAGCTCCATGAATATTGCCCCCAGGAAATCATGAAATTCACCTTCCAGGGCGGTGACCATCAGGCAAAACAGTTTTTTCATATTGTCGTGATCAGCAGCCGTGTAACCGTCGCAAATCTGGCGGCTACGCTCGATGTTTTCAGGCGTTCGGATGCGAACCATATCCAGTTCACTAGCCGCTAGTGTAATGAAGTCACGAAACACGTCCCAACGCCGCATATTTTGCGCTGTGTGAGCAAAGACGCTGATAAACTGCTTTCGGGCTACATCTGGCATGATCATGCGGGGTGCTACTGGGCTGAGCGGTTTCTTGATCGGCACGGGCTTGGTTTGCGCTGATACGCTTTCGAACGCGCTGCACAAATCGGTAAAACTCAGTTGCGACATAGGCTTATCTCCATATTTGACAGTGAAAGCCGGTCTAACTTTCTCAGGAGTAAACCGGCTAGAGAAGACAGGGGAAACCCTACTTGTTAGTCATGGTGTTGCAAATGGCCATAGAGGGGTAATGCGTACGTACGTTCGGCGTTCCAGATATCGCCATCGCGTGCCACTTCCACGAACTCGCCGTTTTCCAGACATCGCCACTGATCGGCATCAACTGTAAAGTGATAGCCTGTTGTGCTGATACAGACGTCTTGTATAGGCACCTGCACATCCACGGCATCCACAACAAAGTCGCTTTCCTTTGGCGCAAGCAAGCCGAATTTGAAAGCTGCATCCAGCCTGCTTTTTGCAAAGATAAAATACCGATGATGCGTGCTAAAGACTCCACGAAGGCTGTAGGCGGTATATTTCACGACAAAACGACCTAACTCTTGATTAGCGAAAGCACTTAGGTCTTTAACCCATCTTTTGGGAGGATCTTGCGTGGCGGTTTTGACGTTGACTTTTTGTGTGTTCATGCTGTTTTTCCCCTTATCAGGTGGTTAGTCCATCTTTCGGTTAGGTCTCACGCGGCAAATGGCGTAAGGAGCAACAGGCCTGGGCAGAAAACAAAGGGCCGTTTACGGCGTTTACCTTCCTTTGTTTTCTGAACGGGAATGGTGCTACAAACAGCCATCCGCGAAGAACTAAACGAGAGAGGGATCACCAGGGGCAACAGTATGAACAAACCCGGCACGACGGAACGGCGGGACGTCCTTAGCGCCCTGCAGCTTTACCGCGGGGCAGTGAACGCGCTGGCCCTGGCCAGCTGCTGCCCTTGACCTGGCCGTTAGATATCAGACCCAAGCCTTCAGGCCCGAACCCCGCTTTTTATGCGGGGTTCGGTGAAGCTTGCCCGGCATTTTTTGGCCGGGTTAGCTGAGTAGGGGTGACGACCAGGCAACGCCTGGAAGCCGAAGGTATCCAGACTGCTGTTGACCTGATTTTGGGCCAGAGAGAGGCGACACCAACAGCGTGGAATGGAAACGATCGGAGAAATGACAATGAGAAAGACAGTAAGCGTCGCTGGAACCCCACCTGTTATTGCGTTCGCGATGTTGCCATGATCTTGTTCCCGATCATCAACACGGAGCAAACCCATGAGGAACATCCGCACGCCCGAAGAATGGCACGCCCTTTTTG
>NZ_JBLJAK010000087.1:0-5506 GCF_047530105.1 Serratia sp. T13T92
AAAACACGGCAAAACTGGCATTTTCATACGTCATCTATCATTGACTCCCACCATCAGCGACTCTGCCACGCTACGATCTATGGTTAGGGATCTCAAAAATGGTCGATTCAATCTCCTAACCATGAACACTTGTTGCCAGAGCAGAACCCCTTCAATAACGTCCCCACTTTAATTTTCCGGCTTTTGGCCAGTATCGGGAAGGTATGGCAGACTGATACCTGGCAGGGAGTACGTTGATTGACCAGTACCAGACACGAAACAACTAAGCAGGGAAAAACAGCACCATAATAACACCAAAAAGGTACCCAAACGGCACCAAATGAGTATCAATATCACATCAAATTTAATCAGTAAACACATTGACGTGAACGACTATCCTCAGCACCTGATCGAGGGGGTATTCAGTTGCAGATTCAACGACATCATATACTGCCGCTTCAAAATCCCGCTGCGGGAGGGAAGGTTTACCTATATGGAGCAGGCGCTCTCGGATACCAGTGAAAGTCATATTGTCATTGCCGACCGGCACAGACTATTGTCAGCCTGGCGCAATGATCCGAATTCTATAGTGCCGGAACTCAGCCGCGGAGATGAGTCCGCGTGGCGACGCGACCGTAAATTTCATGAAGCAGAAAAAGGGTTTTCCCACGGCGCAGGTAACCCGGTACCGTTAGCTGATCCGCATTGCCGATTTATTCTGGACCAGGGTTTGCCGGTTCCTGCATTCAGCTTTACCGAGGGGATCACCCGGACCATTTGGCTACTGGCCAATGGTGCCGAGCGGTTCCCGCTCCATGCCGATAATCATCGTAGTGCCCAGCTTCTGCAACGGGGTATTGGGCATCGATCTGCATGCCCATTGGCTGTTCAAGCACTATTTTTCCAGTATGCCGGCAGCGTATTACCCCGGCACTTACGGTATAAGGCGGAACCATAGCAACACCAAAAATGAACCAAAATAGCACCAAAAAGGCACCTTTTTGGCATCATGAATACTGTCAAATAGGATATTGCAGCAAGATTGAAGCTATTTTCTGTTTCTTGAGATTTACCAGGGATAATGACAGTAAGAGAGGGGTGGGGAAGAGATCCCCGGTTGGCAACAGGTATCCCTCCCCCGAACGGCCTCAACTTACAAGAACCATTCAATCAGTTGCAAAATCGCTGCAACCAAGTTAAGCAACGCAATAATCAACGCTAACATAACTCGCTCCTCCATTTCTGTGGAGCGTGACTCGAACACATGCGTTGCCTCAATGCGCCTATCAACATATGCCTTCATCTGCGAAGAAGAAGATAACCACGCTGCCAGCCAAGGCACTGTCGGCACCACCCGTTACAGCTAGGACTTAGTGAAGCTTTAAGGAGAACACTTAAATGACTATAAATCACTGGTTCAACTGGTATCTTTATTCTTCCCGCGCTGGCGATTATATAAGGGTTGTACAACATTTCAACCACCGGTTTGATCTAAGGGGTAGCTAGGGGTATAATTGAAGGGCGAAGAAGAAGATAACCACGCTGCGAAAGCTACCCACCACGTAGTCAACGCAGTGCAAAAACCCCGCTACCAACGGGGTTTTTTGCATTTATAGCCCCCGTAAATTCCCCTACGCATTCGACTTGAGTAAAAGAAGCGCCTCTTCCGGTAACATCGAGAACGACAGCCCCAGATCGCGCGTCACGTCCAGGGCGAAGATCTTGGTGTACACCTCCGTGCTTTCCAGGCGCTCATGGCCCATCAGCGCCTGCACCTTCTTGATATGCACCCCATTCATCAACAGATGTACCGCAAAGCTGTGCCGGAACGTCTTGGGCACGATAGGCGTGATCGAGAAGGTGACACCGTCACGGCTTGCCCGGCCCACAGCGGCCTTCAACCAGTTGCGGGGGGTTTCGGTACTGCTGATATCCCAAATCGGTGACGCACGTCGCGCCATCAACTTGAATGTCGAAAAATACTCCTGCACCCGGCGTTGATACGCCAGATCCGGCAACGGCACCGCCCGCAGCGGCACAACATGGCTGGCCTCTTTGGTCGGACGGCCTACCGGCTTTTTGGTGGTGCGCTGCTTGAGGGTACGTAACCGCACGAACGGCATCACATCGTTGAAGAAAAAATCGTTCGGGGTGAGGGCCAACGCTTCGTTGATCCTGGCACCGGTATTCCACAGCGTATCGATGAGCAACCGCTGGCGCATGTCGGGCAGGTACGAGAGCAACACGGCCACTTCGGGCGCAAGCAGATAATGCGGGAGGGGAAGATCGGCGGCCAACGCCATTTGACGTAAACGAACGGCGTGTTCATAGCTCCACATCGGGCTGATCGCGCTACGTGAATTCTGGGTGTCGTTGTGAGGGATAAGCCGCAATTTTTTACTCTCCGCAATCTGGCGTTTTTTTCATCGTCCCGTCATCAAAATAACGACAGGGTGAGCCGGTGAGGTAAATTGTGGCAGAACAGGCGGCGCAGGGCGACCGCAATAATTCGGTGATCGTTCGCTGGGGTGTTTGGGGAGTTATCGGAATGTGCGGGAAAAACCCAATCAGGAGGGGAGGGAGCGAGGCGGTCAGTAACGCCCCCGTTACCGCCGCTTGCCCCGGATACAGATGTGCAGGCACCTGATCCACAACGGATTATAACGCAGCAGGCAGGAAAGGCTAACCCGGACGGGTCGGGGACCGAAAATCGCCGTAGAAAGGGGCGTAAACACTACATCTAGTGCCTCGGTCAGCGGCGATCGTTACAAGATGTAGTGTTTTGAGGCCGGGCCAACGGGGGCTGGGTAGCGGCGCTGGGGAGTCCTCCTGTAAAGCCCAACCGACGAAGGCCAGGCCGTGGATCGCTAAGCAACACGCTGAGGGACAGGCTTAGAGAGCAAGAAACGCGCTGGGCGAAGGTCGCCTAGCTCCCTGTGGTTTTCACACCACGGGCCTGTGTCTATTCATGGCTTCACGCAAGATGTCATTAGTGATTTCCTGAGCTTTGCTATGGATCGCGCCATACAGTGTTGTGCCAAAAAAGCCGATAACGCCCTGTGAGGCCATGCGTGTCGAACTCGCCTCCATTTCTTGAGATTTTATCCTGTAAAGCGTTTTACTATCTTCATGGCTTTCAAAGACTGAAATTTTTTCAATATCAGCAGCCGAAACAATAGCCCCTCCAATTAGAATTCGTCCCGAATTCGAAACGTAAGGAATGAGGATATTGGTTAACGCATCCTCTTTGCTTTTGCAGTCAGCCTCAATGTGCAATATCGGTTTTTCTTTGACTTTAGGATTGGAATTCTTTTTTTTCATGTGCGCAATAATATGAATGTAACTCATGATAACCTCTATCGATGTGTATGTTTTGGTAATAAAACCAGCTACTACAACGTTTCCTTGAAGAACATAAATCATGAAGCTAAAACTGCTGAGGTTCAAGCATACCTATGGGGGCATTTGAGGTAAAGTCCAATCGGGCGCTGTGCTATCATACGTGAGCGTCCAGAGAGCATGGACGACACCGATTTTTCCCAAACTCACTTCTCAACGGGTGTGATAACGACAGGCAAGCTGTCTACATCCTCCGAGTTTACCGGTACAGGTGGCAACCACTTTAATTTTGGTTTTCGCTCATGGGCCAATTCCGGCTTTCGGCTTCCCGTCCAGTACGTATGCCAGTGCCCCCGACGTACATGAGGACGTTTTCTGCCTGTTGTTGTCAGTTTATCTTCACCAACTGTTTCTGACTGACTATATTGCCGTATCGCCTGCCCCATCCGTATTCCAACATTCCATTCCCTAATGTCTTCTGCCGGTGATTCATCGCCAGAATAAGCCTGCCCTTTATTCCTCCCTGGACGTTTGGGTTTGCCTACCTCCCTGATGTCATTTGTCTGTGAACAGATATAAAGCACCATAGATAATTGAGCATTGAGAAGATTAAATTCTTTTTCCCTGAAATTCTTTATTTCTTCATTGACCGTCACAATAACTTCACCGTCGATGCATTCCATCATCCGAGACTCAATAATCCCTTCACGAGAGTCCTTTATTCTGACGATATTATCGACGACATCAACTTCTTTCTCTTTCAGGCCAGAAACCCCCAGGCCTTGTTTCAAATCGGGGTTGTAAGCGGGAACCCGCCAAAATTTTGTCACGTTAGTCACTTCTGTCTAGGGGATGCATCAATCTTTCGCTCGTTGCATCCAGGCTAATCGCTTCCTCTCACTGATACAGATATTATCTATCTTTATATCAATAGCTTAAATTTTCTAATGATTTCCCTTGAATACCTACTGTAAGTAGGTTAATAATTGGATGCTTTACATAAATTTACACATTGTTGTTTCATCCTCAAAAGGAGTTATTTATGAAAGTTCTTGATCCTTCTATGCTGGATTTTGTCTCAGGTGGGCGCGGCAACAACGGCGGTGATCGTTCAGACAATGGTGGCGGAACCCGCGGTCATGATTCTGGACGTGATGCATCAACCGGGGCGGGTGCCGCAGTCGGCGGTGTCATTGGTGGAATGGTTGGCGGCCCTGTAGGTGGTCTCATCGGTGGCGTTGCAGGCAGCGTGATTAGCGGTGCTGGGTTTGATGCCGCCTGGAATGCTACTCATGGCAACAACAGCGGCAACAACGGTGGGGGTGGTGCCTTTGGCGGGGATAGCAACAAAAACAGTGTCAATGGTCAGTGTCACTGGTAACTTAGACTAGGCTAGGAAATCCCTGGCCTAAAAAGCTCGGATGACAATAATAATGAATAAATTTCTTAAGGCCTTCGTACTTTTTTTTGTTTGTTTTACTGTCGCGAACCTTTTTCAGAACGTTAAGATTGATGCCTATTCCGTTGTTACATCCTTGTGTTACTCGGCGCTAATTGCTTTAGCGTATTTGTTTTTCACCAGTGGGTGGTGGAAAAGAAACGTACTAAAGATCAAGAACGACTAATTGGTGGATATGCAGTATTTTCGACTCTGACATTAAGAAAAATAATATCCGAGCGTCATGATAAAACCATTCATCAGCATATGCAGCAGTATCGGTATTGCCAATCCCTTCGAAACAACACGTGCCGCAATCAAAAGCAGCGACACCAGCGTCAGGATCACGAACGTGCGTATATCCGAGTATTGGGTATGTAGAATGGCAAAGACAGTTGACGTCGTGAGCGCAGAAAGGTAGATGTTTCCTCTGAAGACCTGAAGCAACCCACTGAAAAGACATCCTCTGAACACCATTTCTTCGTAAACAGGAACGATAAAGACTAACAGGAATGTGTTCACCCAAAATAATTCTCCTCTCACCGCTTCTTGTTCGGTCATCCAGCTTTCCGCTTTCCTGATCCCCAGAATATAGGCGCCTAGGTATTGGGTCAGAAGAATTAAGAACGTAGCGCCCCTTCGGGGCGAGCACGGCAGCGTTGCTGCCTCAACCGTCTTTAAGCCCCCTACCTCACATCAACGTCGGTGCCGCCTGATCGCCCCCGCGCTGATATCCGCATAAATTAGCAC
>NZ_JBLJAK010000088.1:0-5287 GCF_047530105.1 Serratia sp. T13T92
CATGCGTTGCTGACGGCGCTGAAATCGCCGGACGACGCCATCGACTGGGACACGCTGCTGCCCTGGAAAATCACCCTACCTTAAACCCCACGACCGAACACTGTGGGGATTTAACGACGCTTACGAAAAAGCCGGTTGAAATCGACGTTCATCGGTTCCATGACGCGCTGGGCCTGATGTACCCACTGAATTGGTCATGCAGCGAAAACGGTGAGTGTGAAACGTTTATGTCAGCTGAGATGTATTGCGGCAACGTTACCGAAATTTACACCCGGATCGGCATTCGCTACTTCATGATGCGGGATCACAGCAACCTGAACCACGATAAGATCCTGGCCAGCGTTAAGGAGGCGTTTGGTTTAAACCAGAAATGAAAAAAGCAGGGTTTCCCCTGCCTTCTCTGCCGGTTTACCCCTGAGAAAGTTAGACCGGCTTTCAATCAACACGGAGATAAAGCCATGAATATTGAAGTCTCAATCATTGCACCATCTGCACTGTATGTAAAGCAATTGGAGATCCAAAACGAGCAACCGAAAAAACAGGTTCGCATTCTACGCCGTGACATTGCCGCCAGTGATCTCAATCCGGAAATGCGCGACTTGGGTTTCCATATCGCCCAGTGCCGCCACAAAGGCCAGTCCGTCCGTGTTCCCGCTATGCGTGGGAGTGATTGGGGGCACGTTCTACGTGTTCTTGAGCTGACACGAGCGATCGCCTGATTTAACGCGCCGCCCCATGTGGGCGGCTTTTACCGGCTAACCGTATATTTTTAGACGAATCCATAAATGACGGCGAATGATGCAATAAAAGAAACTGCCTGAACCTGAGAAAGCAGGCTGAAAATCAAAAAGGAGATAACGCCATGGGTACTATGAAAAAAAAGATAAATAATAAACTGGTCGTTGTAGGGCAAGTTGTCAGCACAAATCTATATGGTCTGGGTCGTGGTGTCATACACCTGATCCAGGGTACACAAAGCCCGGAAACAGTAACCCATCGTTTTGGAGGTGTAATGGCATCAGGTGGAAACGCAACTTTTGATATTGCGTTTGAATGCGGGAGTATGATGCATCAATTACCTGAGTGCATTTTGCATGGAGTTCAATGGACAATCCACGATGAAGTTCTGGGGCAAGATGAAGTCCTGCAAATCATAAATAATGCACGCGCTGAGGAAGAAAGAAAAAACTCAGAAAAAAAGCTGGCTCAAAAAACATTTCAAGATGAAATTGAGCGTTTAAAAACAGCGCCTGAGTATAGCAGGCTTTCACAAGAACAAAAAGGCGTTGCTCAAGTTACGGCGAATATCCGGAAAGAATTGAAAGCGGCATATCCAGGTGTAAAATTTAGTGTGCGTGTAAGACATACTGATAGTGTCACCGTTATTTGGACAGATGGCCCTAAAGAGGATGATATTAAGACTATCGTTGGTAAATATAGAGTTGGCCACTTTAACAGCATGGAAGATATTTATGAGTATTGTGAGACTCCGTTTAATAAAGTTTATGGGGGTGTTAGTTATCTTTTCACGAATAGAGAGTTTAGCGACGTTCTGACAGCGAAGGCCATACAGGAATTTAATGACAAGTTCGGCGATCGATTTGAGAATATCAACATGGAGCGCTATAAAAAAGGTGAGTTATGGCATGTAGGTTTTAGTGATTTTCGGTTAGGTTATGGAGTCGGGTCTGAAATAAACAGAATGAGAACAGAATTAACAGCGTAGAAAATTCATACGAAGAATGAAGAGGCTACCTCCTCATTCCAGTGTTCTTATGATTTAGAACGGCGTTTCTGTAAAAATTGTCTGCGTCGCTTTAAAGTGATACCCCCGTTGAGGGAGTATCACTTTATTCCCCGCCCACCTGGATTAAAAGAAGAAACCTTTTCATCCTGTCACTGCCCCAAAGGGGCTCCCTGGTTAGCGCGATGACAATGATATACCTATTGTCATCGACTGAGAATGTGCTGTTGTCAGGTTGGCTTATCCACATCTGCACAAACACCATTTTTCAACTTGTCACGTTGAAAAATCGCTCCCTCTCATTTACTTCTGTTGTGGAAGTAAATTCGTTGGCTTTAGTTCATGTGCATATGTGGATAAGGGTGGCAACGCGGAAAATGTGCGGTTAATCAGACGTGATTGTTACTGAGCAACCTTATCCTTACTCTGCTTGATTGCACGATAAGTTCTCTCAATCTTGGAAGCATACTTATAACGTCTTTGCGCTTGGATATCGGTTTCTTTGAATCCTGCATTGTACGCACCGACAGCTGCCCAGGATACGCCCCATTTTTTGAATGATGTTGCCAGTATGTATGCACCAGTATAAATGTTCATACATGCGTCCTGGCTCAAATGATTTTGACTTATGCCAAGAGCTGCAAGTTTTTTAGAGTGCTGGGTGTTAATTTGCATAAGGCCAATATCTAAACTGCCATCCGAGTTTTGGCCAACAGCAACCGGGTTAAACTTTGATTCGTTCCAGGCTATGGCTCTTAGAAGATCAGGGTCAATACGGTAATCACGTCCTGCCATATCAAAGCAATCACCTAGGGCAGGGAATGAGAGCAGAAATAATATCGAAGAAAAAGCTATTCGTTTCATAAACTGCCCCTGTCCGTAAAAGTTGTAATAATCTAGTCCTAACAAAAAACCAAGTCAACTATATAACGCCTCTCGATACAATTTCTCCACACCCCACGCAAAAATTACTTTTTGCTGATTTGCTTTTAAATACAGTAAGTTAAGAAAGTAATAATGTGAAATAAATTATAATAGTGTTCATTAACGACTCTAAGGCGATACAAACCGAGTCGGTAATGACTCTACGACAAATCATGAACGAATCAGAGCCGAAGAATCAGGAGGTTGAGACGAGTTGACCCTAGAGTCAATTCTATATAAGATTCGCCGTGTGACTCTCCGTGTATCTAGATTCGACTTGCGATTCGATTTTTGGGTGATTCGTTATGTTTATGATATTTCAGGGTCAAATAAAATCCTAATAATATAAGGAAAAGTGCCGTGGCTAAGATCCAGGTGTACGCCAGTGATGATGTAGCAGACAAGATAATGGCAATAGTAGAAAAACGCCGTCAGGAAGGTGCTAAAGATAAAGATGTCAGTTTTTCGAGTGTCACTACGATGCTCATTGAACTGGGGCTTAGGGTGTATGAAGCCCAGATGAAAAACAAAGAGACAGGATTCAATCAGGCTCTCTTTAATAAGACGATGCTAGAAAATATGCTGAAAGCGCAGATGGCGACAAGTAAGCTGTTAGGCATGATGTCTCTCAGTCCACATTTAGAAGGGAACGATAAGTTCATATTTAAAGATATGGTCACAACAATCCGCGAAGATGTAGACCAAATCGTATCAAATTTCTTCCCTAAAGATGAGGATGGTGAAGATGATGTATAATTGAAACAATAATTTTTTGCGGTTCATTTTACCTTAAATTTAGCATGAAAAAAATAATTTTCTTTGCTACATTATTATCGGATTTAATGAAAATTTGATTATCGGCGATTTAGTTTGCTGAATCGCTGGTACGAAGGGATAGAGCCCTACGTACCAGCTACCCACTCGACCTAAAATGGAGGTTGTCATGAGTGCTGCTAGATCCTAGAGATCTAACATCTACAAGTCAATCCTTAGCTGATATTGTTAATCGTTTTGATAAGTCTTATTCGTCATCACCGTTACCTTTTTGTATTCGCGATCAGTCTCGATGTTATATTTATTCAAACGCCGCATACCTGAAATTTATTAAACCTGCACCAAGTAAATTGCCGGGGGCAGGTTTTGATGTAACGACTGTTGAAGTGATATTGTCAGCCATTGAATTAGATGCATTCTTAATGGGGGCGAATGCCGCCATGTGCCGTACATTTATGCGCAATGGTGACTTGCTTCAATTGCGTATCGAAACTCGTCATGTTCAAGGAGAAATGTATTCTCTTTGGTTTATTAATCCATTTCCTGCATACCTAATTCGGTTTGAGAAACCGTCTGTAGATGGCAGTGGAGATATCAATGATATCTGGGGTATTGGGTGAGTAGACTACTAACCCACCCAGGATCAGCAGCGAGGCGGACAAGAAGAGCAGACTCAGACTCATGCCCCATCCTACCCGATAGTGACCTCGATGTCCGTTGCTGAGCGTTTCGGTTTGAACTGCGACGAGAATAAATAGCCGGTGAGCGTGAGTGTATTTCCCGGTTCATCCGGTGCGCTCACCGTAAACTGTCTTCACTCACATCATGAATATCAAATCCCTCACCGAAGAGAAAAAGAATAATATCCTCACACGAGTGCATAACACGCACGCCGACCAGACCCTTGATGGTATCCGTTATTATTTTTCTCGCCTCATTATTCTCTGAAATTACGGTCATGACGCCGAGTTAGTGTTATTGTATGCTTCGCTTTTTGGATGACTGATGGCAAAGGTTGATGTGGTTTGTCCCCGCTGTTCTGAAACTCAGGGTGTGATCAGAAACGGTCATTCCAGCTCAGGAACGCAGCTCTATCGCTGCAAACTATGCCTGAAGACCTTCCAGCTCAGCTATCGCTACAACGGAGCTAAACCCGAAACCCATCAGACCATTATTGATATGGCGATGAACGGCTCCGGATGCCGCGATACCGCAAGGGTATTGAAGATAAGCCTCAACACCGTTCTCCGTCATCTAAAAAACTTGCCCCGCATCAGGTAGCGCAAAACGTTGAGCCAGGGGCAGAAGTCGTTATCTGCTGTGAAGCCGATGAGCAGTGGTCGTATGTCCGCTGTAAAGACAATCCGCGCTGGCTGTTTTATGCCTATGACCGTATCCGCAAACGTGTTCTCGCCCACGCATTTGGCCCACGTAACGCTCTGACATTGCAGCGTCTTCTGGCTTTACTGAGTCGGTTTAACATTGCCTTCTACATGACCGATGCATGGCCGGTCTATCAGACGCTGCTGGCCTCAACCAGCCATGTTATCAGCAAGAAATATACTCAGCGGATAGAACGACATAATCTGAATCTGAGAACTCACATCAAACGCCTTGCCCGCAAAACCATCTGCTTCTCAAAGTCAGAAGAGATGCACGATAAGATCATCGGCTCGTATCTGACAATCAACCACTACCACTAAGTCTGCGTCACGACCGGGTTTTGAATACGTCAATGAACCGGCTGATAGCTCGCATTAAGACGTTTAGCAAGCCTCTCAAGTCGCTTATCCAGCGTCCAGAGTCTCGCACCTGGTGTTATCAGGGTCGATGCAAGTAACGTAA
>NZ_JBLJAK010000089.1:0-4980 GCF_047530105.1 Serratia sp. T13T92
GCACGGCAAAGCCGCTGGGAGAGGTGGCAGCCGGACGCGCAGTGCTGCGCCAGGCTGGATTATCGCCGGATGGATCGATGGCGCGTTTCATCTCGCCTGGCCGTAAATATCCGCAGCCCCATGTGGCGCTGCCGGCCTTTGACGGCAACGGTAAGCCGGCAGGTATCTGGCTGAGTTCGCTGATGCCCAGTGAAGGTGAAGTGCGGGGGCTGACGGACGAAGGCCGCGTGATGGGCAGTGAGGCAGCCACCTTTGCCGGCCTGCAGGTGAGCCGTAACGGGGGATCGCTGCTGGCGGCCGATATGCCGACGGCGGTGAAGCTGGCGCGGGAAAATCCGCACAGTGGCGTGGTGGTGCGTCTGCCTGGTAGCGAGGGGCGGCCCTGGAACCCCGGTGCCATCACCGGGGGCCGCATCTGGGCGGATGGCGTATCGGACGATGTGGTCACCGGCACACAGCATGGCGAAAAGCTGCCGCCGGAGGTGGTGGCGCAGCAGGCGCAGGCCGAACAGCAGCGCCGCGAAATGGAAGAGCGGGCCGCGCAGGCGGTACGGGAAATGGCGCGCAGCGGTGATAAGGGCAGAGAAGGAACAGACCCGGTGCGGGAAGTGGCACGTGAGCTGGAACGCACGCAGGAACCCACCCCTGACGTGGTCAGGGTGCTGGACAATCATGAAGAGCGCCGCCGCGATGACGCGGTGGCACAGGTGGCACACGAGAACGTGCAACGTGAACGCCTGCAACAGATGGAGCGCGAGGTGGTGCGTGAACTCGACCGGGAAAAAACACTGAGCGGAGACTGAGATGCGGGCAGAGGATAACGTGTTCTTCCCCCTGGTGGTGGTCACAGACAACTGGCTGCAACGGTTGCTGGTCTGGACGCCGGGGCAAACCGACCTGATTAAAACCGTGGCGCTACTACTGATGGTGGCCGACCACATCAGCCTGCTGTTCGGGCTCGACAACGACGCGCTACGGCTGCTTGTACGGGGGGCTTTCCCGCTGTTCGGCCTGGTCTGGGCGATGAACCTGGCCCGCCATCCTCGCATCCGTCAGTCGTCGCTGAACCGGTTGTGGGTGTGGGCTGTGGTGGCACAGGGCGGCTGGATACTCGCCGGGCTGCAGCCGTATGAGGGCAATATCCTGTTTGCCTTTGCGGTCAGCGGGCAGGCGCTGGCGCTGATGCAGCAGCACGGTCCCCGCGTGTGGCCGCTGTCGCTGGGACTGGTTCTGGCGTGGTTACCCTTTTCGGACGGCAGCTATGGCCTTGCCGGCATCATGATGTTGTTACTGGCCTGCGGGGTGTGCATGACGGCCAGGCGCACTACCCGCACCGGACTGGCTTGTTGTCTGGCGCTGGTGATACTGGCGCTGAACGTTGGCGACGGTGCGGCGATGGTGATGACGGGTCTGGTGATACCGGGCGTCACCCTGACAGTGCTGAGCCGCTCCTGTCGTCTGGTCACCCGCTTCTGGCCCCGGGAATTTTTTCCGCTGTTCTACACCGTGCATCTGGCGGTATTGGGACTGATTGCGATGTAACACGCGAACCTAGGCGATAAACGTCAACTCAATACCATCATCGGGTAGAAAATAATTCTACGGGTCGACACTCATCGTAATTAACTTTGCATAAAAGCCTGACGCCTCCGCAATGCGTCGTTGTCCAACCCCGCTCGGGGAGAAAACAAGTTTTCACCCCGAACGGGGTTCTCATTACCCATCTTCTGGCGGTTGACGCCAGTCCGTATTAAAAAAGGAACGCTATGTATTCCCCTAACCTGGCGATGCACAGAAAGGTACTGGCCGGCCTGTTCTGCCTGACCTTGTTTGTCGCACAGCCTGTTGCCACCGCAGCGGTGATTGAGACTGGTTTCTCACCGGAAGGAAGCGCATTGCCGCTGGTACTGAAAACCATTACGACTGCACAGACAGAGGTTCGGGTGATGGGGTACTCCTTCACGTCACCTGAAGTGGTTCGCGCATTAATCAACGCCCGAAAACGCGGGGTGGACGTCAGGGTGGTACTGGACCACAAAGCGAATGCCGGCAAGCAGAACAAAGCCAGTCGGGCAGCCATGAATTTACTGGTAGGTGCGGGCATCCCGGTTCGCACTGTGAGCGCATTCAAAATCCTTCACGATAAGGTGATCGTCGCCGACAGGCGCAATACGCAACTGGGGTCATATAACTACAGTCGAGCAGCGGAAAAATCCAATTCCGAGAACGTACTGGTCGTGTGGGATGACGCTGTGGTGGCTCAACGCTATTTGCAGCACTGGACGTCGCGCTGGGATATCGGAAAGGAGTGGCGTTCGTCGTATTGAAATGTCCCCCATACCTTTCTGTCACGCTATGACGGCTTGATCCTCTGGGCTCAGGTCGTCCGCTATTTCTGCATTTTTATCTGTCATCCCGCGCCAACGGGACTGAAAAATGCTTTTTATGCTGCTAACTTACGGATTCTGTAGTACGCTTTGCCAAACGATCCTTTTCAGATCTTTGGGGAGGCAGAAATGTCACAGATCGTAAACGCAGTAACTTCCTCAGCGAAAACTAAGCGTATTTACCGTAAGGGTAATCCGATGACCGCAACTGAGAAACAGTTAGCTGCGGTGGCTAGGAAGCGTTTTACGCATAAAGAAGTTAATGTGTTCATCAGGAATCCCTTGAAGGAAACATTACTCGAACTCTGTACTGAGGCAGGGTTGACCCAAGGGCAGATGATTGAACGATTGATAGAAAGTGAGCTAGCTCGCAGAATTCATGAAAAGTAAACCGTTTACTTTCTTGATGATATCAACGTTGAATGCTAGATTACTGATCGTTTGAAGAATTTTGGCTGGCCACGCCCTAAGGTGGCAAGGAACTGGTTCTGATGAGGTGTCTACCTGGAACCAGAAAAGCAAAAACCCCGATAATCTCTCTATTCTTGGCGGAGCAGAAGATTAACGGGGCCTACTTAAACTGTATAGAAGCTGTTGCTCTATACGGGGAGTATATGTGCATGCCTAGAAAAGTTCAATACCTTCTGTGCTTGTTACTCCTTCCGTGCAACATAAGCGCGGGAAGGCGTGACTGACAACAAGGCCCTGTTTACACATCATTATCGACAGGTCAAAAATCCGAATCCGGAATTTACGCCGCGAGAGGGTAAAAAAACCCTGCCGTTCTGTCGTAAGCTGATGGCGAAAGCCGAAGGCTTCACGTCTCGTTTTGATTTTTCCATGCATGTCGCATTCGCGCGTTCGTTGAGTTTGCGTCGGCGTATGCCACCGTTGCTGCGTAGGCGTGCTATCGATGCATTACTACAGGGGATGTGTTTCCACTACGATCCATTGGCCAACCGTATCCAGCGCTCGATTACCAATCTGGCCATTGAATGTGGACTGGCCACGGAGTCGAAAAGTGGCAATTTGTCCATCACCCGCGCCACGCGGGCGCTAAAGTTTTTGGCGGAGCTGGGACTGATTACCTACCAGACAGAGTATGACCCACAGATTGGCTGCAACATCCCGACCGATATTACTTTCACCCCGGCCCTGTTTTCAGCACTCGATGTTTCTGATGTGGCGGTGCTTGCCGCGCGCCGTAGCCGCGTCGAATGGGAAAACCAGCAGCGCGAGAAGCAGCGTCTTCCGCGACTGGAGATGGACGAACTGATAGCAAAAGCCTGGCGGTTTGTTCGCGAACGTTTCCGCAGCTATCAAACTGAACGTAAGGCTCATGGATTGAAACGTGCCCGTGCGCGCCGTGATGTTGACCGTACGCGCCGTGACATTGAAGCTATCGTGAACCGGCAACTGACACGCGAGATAGCCGAAGGGCGGTTTGTCGGCAATCTGGACGCGGTACGCAGGGAGAAGGCCCGTCGCGTGAAGGAACGCATGCTGATGTCCAGGAACAACAACTACACCCGATTGGCCACCGGCGCTACCTGACGTCGTATTTACTGAAAATCCGGTTGGCACCGGAGGGTTTCGCACATCCGCCCTCTGCCAGTGCTTGTTATTTGAGCGATGTGACGGCGGCGACACATCCTATCTTCTCTTTCCCACCCTGAAAATGCCCTCAAATTCTCCCGATACCGTCACTTGAATGTACCGATTTAGGTTATCCACATATAACTGCAAGGGAGCTTCCCGTAAAGTTACAACCGATAGGTTTTTTAAGCGCCTGTCGAACTTGTTTTAAAGTGCGTGGTTTCTTTTAAACCCCTGCTGAGTACTTCTTTTAAATACCTTTTCTTTTATTCCTATAAATAAATAACCTGTTCATCGTCTGCCCTGTGGACAGACTCTGATAATGCCCGCCCTTGCAGCGAACTCACGTTCGCGCCGGTTCGGAAACAGAAGGAGCAGCTCCCATCGCGATGCGACGGGCACAAGAACGCACAATAGTTACAACATACAAGTCTCAGCCAGGAAAACACCAGACAGTGCACATCTGAAACAACAGCATTCTCCCTTGCCCACTAAAAAGCCGCCCCGCCCCGGGCTAACGGCCCGGAACGAAGTGGCTTTACAGTGAGTGTTGTAACTAAAGTTTTGAGTCGCTACAGGTCATTGTCGCGGGAAGTCATTCGAACACGCTCGTAAGCGGCCCTAACGGCCCGCTAACGCGGAGATACGCCCCGCCTGCGGCAAAGCCTTGTCGGGACCACTCCGACAGCGTAATGAAGCACCTACGCTACTTTTAGCAGGTTTAGCTTTGCAGGGCGGGGATTGGGATTGGTGAAACCTATCAAATCGGAACCGGCTACGCCGGGCTACGGCGCCATTCAGGGTCTGCGTTCTTTTTTACAACCGTTGGCGCCTTCATGCCGCGATGCGGCATTCAAAAGACCGGCTGCGCACGGCGTTGGTGCACGGATGGCTAAACGGGTATCATCAATGCCTGCCCATTCTGACATGTGTTAACGATGCCGCATAAACACAACGCCAAAAAACGTCACCACATTCCCAAAGCAAAATACACCCT
>NZ_JBLJAK010000009.1:0-151001 GCF_047530105.1 Serratia sp. T13T92
ACAGCCGGGGCACAATCTCTCCCACGGGCTCATAGGCACTAGGGTTAGGGGGAGCTCACCGGCTATCTCCCGATGATCAGTCGGGGATCTTCTCCGCTAAGGCGGAGAAGATCAAGACATAAGGGTTAGGGTGAGGGGCACATTTCCCCCGTTTATACCTCCTTTCAACGCGTTGTTTGATCCGGCAGATTGTTTCATTGTGGCTATCGCTATATCATTTTGTATATAACGATGGTCCACCGGAAACTCCCATGTTCAAACGCCTATTACTGCTTGCCATTCTCTTCTCATCCGCCGCTTTGGCGGATCGCCAGGTCACCGATCAACTCAACCGCACCGTGACGCTGCCGGACAACATTACCCGAGCCGTGGTGCTACAACATCAGACATTAAACTTGCTGGTACAGCTAGACGCCATGCCGCAGGTGGTTGGCGTGCTCAGCAGTTTGCAGAAACAGCTCGGGCCGAACTATTTACGGCTGGCTCCCAGCCTGGCCAAGATGCCCATGCCGGGCGATCTTACGGCGGTCAATATTGAAAGCCTGCTGGCTCTGCACCCGCAGGTAGTGTTTGTGGCCAACTATGCCCCGGCGGATATGATCGCCCAGATCGAGCAGGCAGGTATTCCGGTGGTGGCAATCTCGCTGCGCCGCGAACCGGCGGCTCAGGCTGGGAAAATCAATCCGGTACTAGAAAATGAAGATCAGGCCTATAACCTCGGCCTGCAGGATGGCATTCGCCTGATTGGCAAGGTGATGGGCCGCGAGGTGCAGGCGGATGCGATGGTGAAAGATGTTTTCCAACAGCGCGCGTTGGTGGCCAAGCGTCTGCAGGATATCCCAGAGGATCAACGGGTGCGGGTCTATATGGCCAGCCCGGATCTCACTACTTACGGTTCGGGTAAATACACCAGCCTGATGATGCAACATGCCGGTGCCGTGAACGTCGCGGCCAAAGACATTCAGGGTTTCAAGCAGGTTTCCATCGAAGACGTGCTGAAGTGGAACCCGGCGGTGATCTTTGTGCAGGAACGTTATCCCGACGTGGTGCAGCAGATCCTCACCTCGCCACAGTGGCAGCCGATCGAGGCGGTGAAACACAAACGGGTTTACCTGATGCCGGAATATGCCAAAGCCTGGGGCTACCCAATGCCGGAAGCATTGGCGCTTGGGGAATTGTGGATGGCAAAAACGCTCTACCCACAGCGTTTCACCGATGTTGATCTGCAACAGCACGTAGACACCTACTACCAACGCTATTACCGCGCCAGTTGCTGCCAGAGCGGCAAATGAAACTGGGGTTGTTGCTCCTGCTCACGGCCTGCTGCGCATTGCTCTCCCTGGGTTTTGGCCGCTATCCGGTTACGGCTGGTCATAGCCTGATGATTTTGTTGGAACCGATTATAGGCCAGCATGCAGATATCACGGAGATCGAACGGCAGGTGATCCTCGGCGTGCGTGTGCCACGCGTGCTGTTGGCGATGGGGGCGGGCTCGGCTTTGGCGCTGTGTGGGGCGGCCTAGCAAGGGGTCTTTCGTAACCCGTTGGTCGATCCACATATTATTGGAGTTTCTTCTGGAGCTGCTTTTGGCGGCACCTTGGCGATCCTGCTTGGCCTGCCGGTATTGATGCTGTTGCTGAGTGCCTTCGTCTTTGGCATGTTGGCGCTGTTGCTGATTTTTGCCATCACCAGCGCCGTTGCCCGGCGCAATATTCTTTCTTTGGTGCTGGCCGGGGTGATCCTCAGCGGCTTCTTTTCTGCCTGCGTCAGCCTGGTGCAGTATCTGGCCGATAGCGAAGAGAAGCTGCCCAGCATCGTGTTCTGGCTGCTAGGCAGCTTTGCGACGGCGGATAGCCATAAGTTGCTGATGTTGTTCCTGCCGCTACTGCTGGCCGGTGGCCTGTTATTGGCACTGCGTTGGCGTATTAACCTGCTTTCTTTGGGAGATGAGGATGCGGCTGCGTTAGGGATTAACGTTGAACGTACTCGCTGGTTGATCCTGACGCTGTGTGCGGTGATTGTGGCGGCACAGGTGGCAGTCAGCGGCAGTATTGGCTGGGTGGGGTTGCTGATCCCGCATCTGGCCCGCCTGCTGGTGGGGCCGGACCATCGGCGTTTATTACCTGCAGCTATGTGCCTTGGGGCGCTATATATGGTGCTGATCGACGATTTGGCGCGCACCTTAAGCAGCAGTGAAATTCCTCTTGGTATTCTCACCGCTCTGATCGGCGCTCCTTTGTTTGCCTTGCTGCTACGGCGTGCGCAGGTAAGGGGCTGGAATGGTTGAAACGCTGCTACAGGTCAGCAACCTGAGCTTTGGCTGGCCAGGACAACCCAAGTTGTTCCAACAGCTTGATTTGCAGTTACAGCGGGGGGAAGTGCTGGCGGTGCTTGGCCCCAACGGGCGTGGCAAAAGCACCTTGATGCAACTCTTGTTGGGCACTTTGCCGTTACAGCAAGGGAGCGTTGTCGCCCATTGCGGATTAGGGTTTGTGCCGCAGTATTTCACGCCGCCCTTTGCCTACAAGGTGCTGGATATTGTGTTGATGGGCCGGGCTCGGCATGTCGGGCTGTTTCGTGCCCCTTCGGCTGAGGATCATCAGTTAGCCAAACAGGCCCTTTATTCGCTGGATATGCTGGCATTTGCCGATCGTGAGTTTGGCAGCCTTTCCGGCGGGCAGCGCCAATTGGTGCTGATAGCCCGGGCGTTGGCAATGGCCTGTGAAGTGCTGATCCTCGATGAGCCAACCTCGGCACTGGATTTGCACCATCAGGACCGGGTGCTGACCCTGATCGACCAACTGGCGCGTGACCGGCAGATGGCGGTGATATTCTCGACTCACCAACCTAATCATGCTCATGCCGTGGCAGACCGCGCACTCTTGCTGGGGGCAGAAGGGCTGCATCAGTTGGGATGTTGCCAACAGGTGCTGACGGCAGACAATCTTTCGCCGTTGTTCCATTTGCCGATTGAACGGGTATCCATTCCCTTTGCTGGCAGCCAGTTGGAAACGTTGGTGCCCATCTTCCACAGCCAGCGGGAGCGCAATCGTGAATAACATGACTCTTTATGCCGCAGGCAGTTTGCGGCTGGCGTTCACTCCGCTGTTGGTGGCGTTTGAGCAGGAGAGCGGTCACCGGGTCGAGGCCTCTTTTGGCCCGGCAGGGATGCTGCGGGAACGGATTGAGCAGAGGGAAAGGCCTCAGGTGTTTGCCTCTGCCAATCTCGAACATCCACAGCGGCTGGTGGCACTCGATTTTGCGCAGGCGGTACAGCCGTTTACCCGCAATCGCCTATGCGCCACGGTGCGTAATATCCCGGAGTTAACCCAACCGGATTTGCTGACGTTGCTGTGTGACCCACAATGGCGTGTCGGCACCTCAACGCCGCTAGCCGATCCTTCCGGTGACTATGCGCAACAGTTGTTCGATCGCCTGGAGCGGTTATTGCCGGGGCAGGGGAGCGCATTGCGAAGCCGGGCAGTGGCGCTGGTGGGGGGGCCAGACTCTGCGCCAATACCAACAGGCCGGTTAGCGGCTGAGTATCTGATTGCAGAAAGTCAGGCGGATATTTTTCTGGGTTATGCCAGCTATGCAGATGCGCTAGCTGTTTGCCCGCAGGTAAAAGTACGAATGTTACCTGCCGCCCTCGACTTCAAAGTGACCTATGGCCTGTGTCTATTGGATGAAGGTTGTACGGTTGCAGAAGAGTTGGTGGCCTTTATTCTGGGTGTTAGAGGGCAGAGGATTTTACAGCGCATGGGCATGCTGGCGTTAGACTAATGCTTTACTATCAACAACATTAAGTTACTAGCTTAATGGTTTATCGGTTTGGTAACTTGTTTGTTAAGCTTGCCAGCTTACTTGTTTGTTAACTTGTTAAGCTGGCAAGTTGTTGAGTTGCTCAGATCTTCTTTAGCAGGGCCAGCAATTGCGCCTCGCTCTTGTCGGCCAACGTGTCGATGGCTAACTTGATCACATCGGAACGGGTGATGCGCACGATGCCGTTACGCGCTGCATGGCCGATCACTTCGTCGATCATCTCCACATGGTTATCCGTCAGGCTGACGGACAGCGCTTTATAAACGCGCTTACGGCCCTGGGGCTTTTCGGCAACTGCGGCAGGAGCAGGAACAATCAATGTATGTGAAGTGGCGCTGTTGATAAATTCATCTTCCGACATGCGGTGGGTTGGCGTACGTTTTTTCACAGGATCACCTCTGTTACCAGGCTTTCGATTTCGTGCTGCGCTTTTTCATTGTGCGCTTCATGCACGGTTAGCGCTTCGCCCCAGGCATCGCGATAAATTTTGCGATCACACAGGCGGTTGTTCACCAACTTCAGTTCCGGGTATTCACTCAGCACTTCGGCCGCTTCGTTGGCTTCGTTAATGAAGATATTGGTTGGGCACAGGTTGAGCACAATGTGGCCTTTTACCTTTTCATTGTATTCCTGGGCGGTGGAGAACATCTCGGACAGGTAGCCGATAGTATCCAGGTCCATCTGCGAAGGGCGCAACGGCGAGATAAACAGATCGGCGGCCAGCAGCCCGGAGCGTAATTCTGCGCTGTCGCGGCCAGCGGTATCGACAATCACATAATCGTAGTGACGGTTCAGTTCCAGCAGGGTTTCTTTAATCTTGCCTGAGGCAGCCACCACCGGGATCTGCGGAAGCCCTTCGACATTTTGACGGTCATTGAACCAGGTCATGATGGATTTCTGGTCGTCGGCATCGACGATAATGGCCGTTTTCTTCTGCTGCAGGATCAGATATCCGGCGATGTTTACCGCCATGGTCGATTTGCCGACGCCGCCTTTCTGCGAACCAATCAAAACAATCATGTAGCCATCTCTCAAGTTGCCAAGCGGATAACTTATCAATTAACTAACTTAATAAGTTAATGCGCTTGCTAGGTTGGTAATTAAATGAGTTAACAAGTGCGTATGACGACAATATGCCCCATCAGCAGCGGCTTGCCAAGTAGTGAAAGTCTTAACTTGTGGGTTTATTTGTTTGGCAACTTACTAACTTGATAAGTTTTTATTGAAGAGGAAGGCAGCCAGGATTGGTGGTAAAGCAGCTCACCGGGCGCAGCATGCGGCGCCCCTACGGCATAGATTGCGGCTCGGTTGAGGTGTGCTCGTGGATTCTGATAGGTGTTGGGTTTGGCTAAGTTAATAGCTTATCAGGTTGTTATCTTACGAGAGGGTTAAAGTCTGAAGGCTGGTAAAACCGCATGTGTAGACATTCTTTCACCGGGGTCACTATGTAGGGGCAGCTGCATGCTGCGCCCCTACGGCATAGATTGCGGCTTGGTTGAGGTGTGTTCGTGGATGCTGATAGGTGTTGGGTTTGGCTAAGTTAATAGCTTATCAGGTTGTTATCTTACGAGAGGGTTAAAGGCTGAAGGCTGGTAAAACCGCATGTGTAGATATTCTTTCACCGGGGTCACTATGTAGGGGCGCTGCATGCTGCGCCCGTCCGGATAATCAATGGTTGGCCAGAGATCGCAGTTCCCCCTCCACCCCCAATTATTGACCCCTACAGGCGCTCCTACTCATGGTGATCTGCGGTCTTATTTTTTCATCATGTTTTTCAGATTGGCGAAGGGGTTATGTGTGGCTAACCCTACGTCTTTCTGTGCATCTTCACCGGCGACCACCGTGGAGCCATACTGATCGGCTTCGGTGTATTTGGAGTGTTCATGATCGTGGCAGTACAGGCACAGCATTTCCCAGTTGCTACCGTCTTCCGGGTTGTTGCTGTGGTCATGATCGATGTGATGCACCGTTAGTTCACGCAGATTGGAGTAAACAAATTCGCGTGAACAGCGCCCGCAGACCCACGGGAAGATTTTCAGTGCTTTTTCGCGGTAACCGGTTTCCAGTCTCGCGTAGTTTTTTGGAATGTATGCCATGTGGGCACCTATTGGATCAGAATAATATTACGCTCAATATTACCACAAACCGCACGCAGACAGGCTAGTGGAATCGTTCTACCGCCCAGTCGATAAAGACCCGCAGTTTGGCACTGAGATGGCGGTTTGAAGGGTAAACTACATACATCTGTTCATCTGGCGGTTGCCAGTTATCCAACAGGCTGATCAGTTCGCCGTTGTCCAGATGCGGCTGTGCCATAAAACGCGGTATTTGAATGATGCCCAAGCCCGCCAATCCCGAGGCAAGATGGGCATTACTTTCATTAACGCTAACCTGGTAGCGGTGCTGGATATCGATGGTTTTGCCCTGATCGACAAATTGCAGCGGCTGAATGCGATCGTTCAGTGCGTGGCGATAGTGCGCCAACGGGTATCCCTGCTCCAGATCGCAAGGGTGCTGCGGAGTGCCGTGGCGGGCTAGGTAGGCTGGCGTTGCGCAGGTCGCCCATTGCAAGGCAAACAACCGCCGGGCGATCAGGCTGGAGTCAGCTAAAGGGCCGCTGCGGATCACGCAGTCTGCGCTGTCGTTGATTAAATCGATGTTGCGATCGCCCACGCCAAGGTCGATCTGGATCTGGGGGTAGCGGGCGATAAACTCAGGTAGTGCAGGTAACAGCACCAACCGTGCGGTGGAGCCTCCGGCATCAATGCGTAACACGCCCTGTGGTGCGGATTGCGATTCGGTCATACAGCCTTCCATCTGCTCCAACTCCGCCAGCCATTTTACCGTGCGGCGGTAATAACATTCGCCCTCTGAAGTGACCGAAACGCTGCGGGTGGTGCGTTGGAACAGCTTGGTTTGCAGGTGGTTTTCCAGGCTCTGGATCAGTTTGGTGACGGTGGCTTTTGGCATACGCAGCGAATCGGCGGCACGAGTAAAGCCGCCGGTTTCCACCACGCGATTAAACACGCGAATAGCTAGCAGATGGTGATCCATAGCGCTCTCAATAATGTGCCCCGGCAATTTTCCGGGGCATGTTTCTCTAGGGGAATAATGATTATGGCTGCTTAACGCTAATCATGCCGCTACGTAATGACCAACCAAACACCAGCATGGCGGAAAGGATCAGGGCCCCACCGAACAGCATTGCGCTGCTGACGCCTTGCCAATCAACCACTTCCCCGCCGAGCAATGCGCCAGAGGCTAGAGCAATCTGGATCACGCTCACCAATAAGGCTTGCCCGGCTTCTGGTGCCTGGGGTACCGCTGCAAACATCCAGTTGGTGGCACAGACTGGCACCGCGCCAAATGCTAGCCCCCAAACCAACACCATCAGGGTGGCACCAGGGATCCCGCTGAGGAAAGGGGAAACAATCAGAATGCTGGCCAGCATGGCGGTGATCAGGATAAAGGTGGCGCGCAGGCTATGTTCCGCCAACCGCTCACCCAGGAAAGTGCCAAGCAGGCCGATAGCGCCATAGGCAAGCAGTTGCAGCGAAATCGCTGAAGGGCTAAGGACAAACACCTGCTGCAACAGTGGGCGCAGGTAGGTATAGGCGGCAAAGTGCCCGACAAACAGCAACACGATGGCGATTAACCCAATACGAGCCATTGGCAGGCGCAGCGGTGATAGTAGATCGCTCGGGGTCACCGGGCGGCTTGCTGGCACCGACGTCAGCAGACGCATTTGTGCCAGCAGCACGATACCCGCTAATACTGAGCTGCCAAAGAAGGCCGCACGCCAGCCGAACAGATCGCCGATCAATGCTCCTGCGGGTACGCCACAGACGGCACCGACCGATATGCCGCTCAGGATCAGCGCGGTCGCCCGGCCTTGGCTAGCAACCGGCACCAGATGGCGACCATAGTTGGCAGCGAAAGACCAGAATCCCCCGACGCAGACGCCCAACAGCACACGGCCAAGCAGCATCATCGGGAAGTTCACCGCCAGCGCGGAAACCAGGTTGGAAATAATCAGCAGCGCGGACAGGCCCAGCATCAGCAACCGCCGATCGAGTCGCCCAGAGAGCAGACTTAGGACCGGTGCGGCCACGGCGGCAACCACGCCGGGGATGGTGACCATCAGGCCAGCTTTACCGGTGCTGACGTCCAGGGAAGGGGCGATGTTGGTGAGTAGCCCGATGGGCAGGAACTCGGTGGTGACCATGACAAAACAGGCGACCGTCAGCGAGAAGATCGCCAGCCACGGTGATGATGCAGGTTTATCTTTATTATTCAACATAGTAGCACTCATCTCAGGTGAATATGCACGTCGTACGACAGCTGTACGAGTGATCGGGATCACAATTTACGCAGTGATGAGCGGTGAATAAATCCATCTGCGGTGGTTACACTGTTTCTACAGGGGAATAATCACTTGGATCACCGGTTGGCGCGGGTTGGCGGGGTGAAGAAGGTAAAAAGACATTTTTGCATAAGCTTATGCCTCAAGTAGCTAAACCGCTGGTCTGCTCGCCAGTTAGACGCATCATGGTCAACGTTTTCACAAGGCGCCTCATCGGGTAAAACTAAAAATGAAAAGGTGTTTTACATAAATAAAACAATGTTTCATTTTTCGTGATTGAGATCTCGAATCAATCACGTACCGGGAGTAAAACAAAATCCAGCATGGTATCAATGTGCCCATCGAAGGCACATTGCTCCCTTCACCTTTCAAGCTAGAGCACCGTAGGCCAGGGCGCGTTTTGCCCTAGCAAACTGCGGCTTGGGATCTATTGGGTAACAAGAAATCTGTCCTTCCTGCATAAATAATGTAAATAATGAGGGATATCGTGGACATATTGCTTAGTTTGGTAAAAACACCATCGGTGATCATTGCGATCGTCGCTTTCCTGGGGCTGATTTTTCAACGAGCACCGATTTCAAGGATTATCACCGGGACATTGCTCTCCTTCATCGGTTTTACCATGATCAAGGTCGGTGGCAGCATTCTGATGAAAGTGCTGACCGCATTTAGTTCGCTGTTTTCTAACGCATTTAACATTGTTGGTGTGGTGCCGAGCAACGAAGCTATTATGGCGGCGACCATTGATAAGCTGGGGGCGACAGCGGCGGTGATCCTGCTGTTCTCGATGGTGCTGAATATTTTGCTAGCGCGTTTTACCCGCTTTAAAAATATCTATCTTTCCCTGCACCTGGTGCTGTTTATGGCCTTTGCGCTGACGGCGGTGCTGGCCGAGCTGGGCTACAGCCATGTTGCTATCGTGACTATCGCTTCAATCTTCATTGGTTGTTATATGGCAATATCACCGTATATATTGAGCAAGTTCAGCCGAGATATTATCGGTTCTAACGATTACGCTATTTCCCATGCGGCGATCTCCTCCTATATTATTGGTTCTTATATGGGGAAATGGTTCGGTAATAAAAAGCACGATACCGAACATGTGGTGATCAGCAACAAGTTTGACTTTATCCGTGAGCCTAACGTCGCTACGCTGCTAACGATGTTAATCCTGCTGGTCATCTCCAGCATCTTCGCCACACAACCGCAGGTTAAGGACGCCATGGCCATGGTTTATGGTGCCGGGGCTGCGGATAAAAACGTACTGATCTTTGTACTCGAACAATCGGCGATTTTCGCTTGCGGCCTGTATATGGCCAAGGCTGGCGTTAACATGTTTACCGCAGAGATCGTGCCGGCGTTCAAAGGGTTTGCCAAAGTGTTTGCCCCAGGTGCAGTGCCTGCGGTGGATGTGATGGTGCTGTTTACCAAGGCGCCCAATGCCACCCTGATCGGCTTCCTGGTCAGTTTCCTGGTGGAACTGGTCTGTATCCTGATTTTCCCGTTTATCGGTTTGCCGATTATTGTACCCGGCATTATGGCCAGCTTTATTACCGGTGGCGCAGCGGCGATATTCGGTAACGCGACCGGTGGGTTCCGTGGGGCTATCATTGCCAGTACCATCAACGGCCTGCTGTTGTGCGTGTTCCCTGCGTTGACGCTGCATCTGTTCGCTGGCCTGGGTGCCAATGGTGTGACCTTTGCCGACCCTGACTTCACCATTTCGTCGCTGCTGATCAACACCGTGTTTGGTTGGTTTAAGTAATATTTCACCGTCAGCGGCGGTCGCTCCTCATCAACTCTGCTCTCTTCACTTAGCCGCCCCTTCGGGGGGGGGCTTCTGTTGACCCTCATAACGTTATTCTTAAGGCGGAAACATTAAGCGCATCGCTTGGAAAAGGCCGTTAAGGTTAAATAGGCGAGTGATTTGTTGTTAAGTTCCCATGCTATGAGTCTGGTTAATGATTGCGATGATTCTAAAAGCGCAGCAGGGTAATTTCCTTCAATACTCCCCCGTGGTAACCCGGCACGCTGGCACCTGTAATTTTCTTCTACAGGTGCTGACTATGACGCTTTACCTTTCTATGGCCGCTTTTGCGTTGGCCTCTTCTATTACCCCTGGTCCGGTAAACATCGTGGCACTTAGCTGTGGAGCTCAGTTTGGCTTTACGACCAGCCTGCGGCATGTGACCGGTGCGACCTTGGGTTTCACGTTATTGCTGGTGTCGGTTGGCTTGGGAATGCATGAAGTGCTTACCTTATGGCCGGGGCTGACCACCGTGATCCTTTGGGCCGGCGTGGCCTTTCTGCTCTATATGGCCTATCAGCTTGCAGCGGATGACGGGAAACTCAGCCAAGGTAATCGGCAACAAACGCCTTCTTATTGGTATGGTGCCTTGTTGCAATTGCTGAACCCTAAGGCTTGGCTGGCTTCTGTTGCCAGTATGGGAGCCTTTGTCGGTGATGGGGAGATGCATCTGCTGTGGCAATTTGCTGCACTCTACTTTGTGATTTGCTACCTGTCGATAGCCTGTTGGGCCTACGCTGGGGCGATGCTTAGCGGCCTGTTGCAGCGGGCGCACAATCTGCGGCGCTTTAACCGTTTGATGGCGCTGCTGCTGGCGTTCAGCGCCTGTTACTTGCTGGCCGAAGGGATCTGATACTGGCCGGGGGTGGCTGCCAGCAACTGCTTGAAGGTGCGCTGAAAGTGCGCCTGATCGGCAAAACCGCTTTCGTTGGCGGCAGCAGCAATGGAGAAGCCCTGTTTCAGTAGCCGCTGGCCGTGCTGCACGCGCTGATTGACCAGGTAGGCATGAGGCGTCATGCCGTAGCGCTTCTTGAAAGCGCGGATCAGATAAGAAGGGGAGAGGGCCGACGCTTGGCAGATCGCCTCCAACGTCAGCGACTGGGTACAATGAGCACGGATAAACGCCGCAGCCATTTCCAATTTAGGGGTCATATCCTGCTGTAAAACCGGAGACTCGCCAAGTAACTGCGGCAGGTTACTGAAGTAATCCACCAGGGCGATCTGCTTTTCCAGATGGCAACAGAGTGGATCGGTCAGTACCCCATACAGCTGATTCAGGCCGCTAAACAGCGCCTTATCCTGGCTGATAATCTGCTTGAATGGCACAAAGCCGCTGCTAGGGTCCTGCTGTAGCGTTGCCAACCAGTGCTGGTCGATATAAAACATGGTATAGGCCCAACGCTGGTCACCAATGGGGTTGCAGCCGTGCGCCTGCTGCGGGTTGATGATCACCACGTCACCGGTTTTAACCTGTAGGTGCTGGTCGCTGTTAACATAGGTGCTGGTGCCAGCGGTGATGGTACCAATACAGAAGAACTCGTGGCTATGCAGCGCATAACAGAGCTTGCGGCCATCTTCGACGTGGCGGGCCTCAACGAACGGCAGGCGTTCATCACGCCAGAACTGTGGGGCATATTGGCTCATCGTCTCTTCTTTGGTGTTGTTACAGGGAGAGCTTGTTATAGCGCAAATAGTATTGCGTGGTCGAGAGGGAGCAGGAAAATGGTAGCGTGGTTGCAGCGGTTGGTTTTGCCGCCGGTGGTGATGGCAGTTTGTGCTGCGGGGATGACGGCAACCCGCTGGCTAGCCGAGGAGGGCTGGCAAGATAACCGGGTTATGCTCTGGACTGCTGGCGCATTAGTGGTGGCTTCCGTGCTAATTATGTTTAGTGCCAGTTATGCTTTTCACCGGGCTGGCACCACGTTGCATCCACAAAAATTTCAGCGGGTCAGCGCGTTGCTGGTTAACGGCGTTTTCCGTTTCAGCCGTAATCCGGTGTATCTGGGGCAGGTCCTGCTGTTGGCGGCTTGGGGACTGTTGCTGGGAGGTATCGGCGTCTGGTTATGGTGGGGGTTATTTTTTGCCTATCTGGATCGCGTGCAGATCCCGTGTGAAGAGACGTTCCTACGAGCCAACTTTGGGCAAGACTACAATGCGTTTTGCATTCGGGTTAGGCGTTGGCTTTGAGTAGTTATTTCAGCCCGCAGTTTGTCTGTGCCCCTCACCCCAACCCTCTCCCACAGGGAGAGGGAGCTGATTCGGCGTTGTCGTCAGGTACCGCGAACCAGCTATTTCACTGCAACAGAGAGCTGATTTAGTGCCGTGATTAGGTAAATTTCTATACTGATAGCGAACTCGAACGGTCCCCTTTCCCATATGGAGAGGGAGCTGGAATGGTGTCCTAATCAGGGGCCGTGATCAATAAAAGAGAGCTGACTCAGTACGGTGGCCAGATAGATTTCTGCAATCAAAATCGAACTCGATCGGTCCCCTCTCCCTGTGGGAGAGGGTTAGGGTGAGGGGTCATTTTGATGCTGAAAATCAATCTTCTTCTTCGTTACGAGCCATCAGTTGCCGCTGGTGCTCATCACTGGCCGCCTGGATCTCCTCCAGCACCGAGTCAACGTCGGCCCGCTTGCTGGTTTCAACAAACTTACCGGTCAACTCCGTCTCCGGCGTCAGGTTGCCTTCCTGGTACAGCGCCCAAATCTCTTTGGCATACTTGCTGCCCAGCAGCTGCGGCGCATACTGGCCGTAGTAGTGAGTCATATTGTTGATATCGCGTTCAAACATGCTTTTGGCATGGTTGTTGGCGGCGGCATCTACCACCTGCGGCAAATCGATAATCACCGGCCCGTCTTTATCCATCAGCACGTTGAACTCTGACAGATCGCCGTGAACCAGCCCAACACAGAGCATGCGCACGGCATAGTTCATCATCAAGGCGTGATCGTTCAACGCCTGTTCCGGCGTTAACGTGACGTCGCTCAGGCGTGGGGCTACCAGACCTTCTTCATCGGTGATCAGCTCCATCAGCAAAACACCGTCTAGGCAGATATCCGGCTGTGGCACACGCACGCCGGCCTTGGCCAGCAGGTATAGCGCGTCCACTTCGGTATTTTGCCAGGCCTCTTCCTGCTGTTGGCAGCCAAATTTGGAGCCTTTACTCATGGCGCGTGCGTCGCGGCTATTGCGCACTTTGCGGCCTTCCTGGTAGTTCACGGCCTGCTTGAAGTTGCGTTTATCGGCTTCTTTGTACACTTTGGCGCAGCGGATCTCTTTACCGCAACGCACGATAAATACGTCGGCTTCTTTGCCACTTTTCAAACGGCGGATGACGTCGTCGATTAAACCATCATCTACCAATGGCTGGAGTCGTTTTGGAATTTTCATGCAGCCTTGTACCCTATTTAGGCTCCGCTGTGAATATTTGCTTATGGTCTTAATGAAAAATCGGACCAAAAAGGCAAAAATGGGTTTTGCCGCCGGGGTGGTACATTGCCTCCCCGGAGGACCTTACTCTGCTTCGGCCATGACCCAGACGCTAACGCTGCCGCCGTTGACCGGGAAGGCGGCGCTACCGTGCTCATCCGTCATGATATCGTCCTCGCGGTTGCCGAGGAAGTCACGCCAGGATTTATGCGCAAAATTTTCGCCCAGCGCGACGGTTTTACTGCTTTCGGCCCCGTTGGTCATCACCACCACGCAACCCGGTTGCTCGGCAGTGCCACTGCGGCTGAAGGCGATGCAGTGGGGATCGTCAAAATAGTCTTGTTGTTCGCCGTTAGCAAAGCGTTGACGCGCCTGGATCAGTTTCTCCAGTTCGGCAATCACCGGCATGTCAATCTGGTATTGCTGGCCGTCATCGCCCTGATCGCTATAACTGGCACCGTACAGATCTGGGTAAAACAGGCAAGGAACGCCTTGTTCACGCAGCAGGATCAGGGCGTAGGCCAGCGGTTTGAACCAGGGTTCGACCGGCGCTTCGAGCGATTGCAACGGCTGAGTGTCATGGTTTGCCACCAGAGTTACCGCATGGGCAGGGTCGACGGCGACCAGCGTATCGGTAAACAGCTGCGACATATCGTAACCATCGCCCTGTTTTGACGCCAGATGGAATTTCAGCTGTAGCGGCACGTCGAACAGCATCACCTTACCATCGACCAATGCTAAATACTGTTGTAATGCCGCCAGATCGTGTGACCAGTATTCGGCCACGATAAACAGATCGCGCTGTGCCGCATCGCGCACGTGATCTGCCCAGTCTTTAAAGAACCAGGCAGGGATATGTTTGGTGGCATCCAACCGGAACCCGTCGCAAGGCAGGATTTCCATCAACCAGCGTGCCCAGTATTTTAGCTCCTCGACGACGGCCTGGTTACGAAACTCCACGTTGGCGCCCATCAAATAGTCAAAGTTGCCGTTTTCGTCGTCAACCTGATCGTTCCAACCCTCATCACCGTAGTCATTGGCAATTTTGAAGATGCCTTTGTCATCCGGTTGCTCGATATAATCGACGCCGCTAAAGCAGGTATAGTCCCAGATAAATTTGGAATAGGCCCCTTGCCGCCCTGGGAAGGTAAAGCGAGTGTAGGCCAGCGCGTCGATGCCAACCTCTGCGATATCGTTACGGTTATCTTCATCAACCTTATAGACGTGCACCTGCTCTTTTTCATCGGCGCCGATCTTGTGGTTGAACACCACGTCATAGATCACTCGGATCTGGTTTTCGCGCAGGCTATTAACGGCCTGCGTCAACGCCTCTTTGTCGCCGTATTTGGTGGCGCGGGTGCCTTTTTGATCAAACTCCCCCAGATCGAACAGATCGTAGCTGTCATACCCCACCGAATAGCCACCAGCAGCCCCTTTATAGGCTGGTGGCAGCCATAGATCGGTTACTCCTAGCTCGGCCAGGGCGGGGGCACGTTCGGTGACCTCCTGCCATAGCTTGCCGCCATCCGGGTAGTACCAATGGAAAAACTGTAACAGCGTGGTCTTTTTCGTCATCAGTCAGTACCCCGGTTCGTCAGTAAACGTGTGCCAAATGCTCGGCCCCTCTAAGCATGGGCCACTTTTGGCAAAAGGGAAAATAGCTGGCGCTAGCCTGCAAGCAGAGTAGCCTCTTGGCGCGGGGAGAGTATGGCCGATTTGGCCGCCGCCCGTGAACTGTGAGCCGTTTCACCGTTCGGGCGTTTCCGTTATGTGAAGATATAACCAGTTGATAACAAAAAACTAACGATGACAGGGAGAAGGGATGATGGATTACCCGATGGGCGTTTCCGCGCTGGTGACTTTGGTGGTGATCGCCTTATGGGCAACGTCGCGTTTGCCGGAGTATCTGGTTGCGCTGCTGTTTTTTGCTGCGGTGATGGTGTTACAGCTAGCGCCGACGGCAGTGGTGTTTTCCGGGTTTGCCTCATCGGCATTCTGGCTGGTATTGAGCGGCTTTGTGCTGGGGACGGCCATTCGTTCTACGGGGCTGGCCGATCGGCTGGCCAACCGTATTCTGCCGCTACTGGCTGGCTCCTGGCCACGATTGGTGGGCGGAGTAGTGGCCATCAGCTATGCGCTGGCCTTTGTCATGCCGTCGAATATGGGGCGTATTACCCTGCTGATGCCGATCATCATGGCGTTAGCCGAACGTGCCGGGTTGGCGGAAGGCTCGCGTGGCCGCTATGGCCTGGCGTTGGCGGTAGGGTTTGGTACCTTCCAACTTTCCGCCAGCATTTTGCCTGCCAACGTACCTAATCTGGTGATGAGCGGGGCGGCAGAAAGCGCCTATGGCATTCACTTCACCTACCTGTCTTATCTGCTGCTGCATGCGCCGATCCTGGGGCTGGCAAAAGGCGCGTTGCTGACGTTATGCATCTGCTGGCTGTTCCGCGCCAAACCGCAGCCGGTGGAAAAAACCTCCGAGCAGAGTGCACTTAGCGTAGCGGAATGGCGGTTGATCGCGCTGTTACTGATCACGGTGCTGTTGTGGATCACCGATAGCTGGCACGGTATTGCTCCCGCCTGGGTAGGGCTGGCTGCCGCCTGCGTTTGCCTGTTGCCGCGTATTGGTTTCCTGACGGGGGAGCAGTTTGCAGCCGGTGTCAACATCCGCACCTGTCTCTATGTGGCGGGGATCCTTGGGTTGACGGCTTTGGTGAGCCACTCCGGGTTGGGGGATTGGTTAGGCAGTGCGTTGCTGAACGTCATACCGCAAACACAGGATCGGCCATTTACCGCTTTTGGCCTGTTGATCGGTATTACGACGCTGTTGAATTTTGTTGTGACGGCCAATGGCGTACCCGCGCTGTTCACGCCGCTGGCGCAGGTTCTGTCAGAGGGGAGTGGCTTGCCGCTAACCACGGTATTGATGACGCAGGTGATTGGCTATGCCACGCCGCTGCTGCCGTATCAGGCATCACCGATTGTGGTGGCAATGGGGATGGGGAAAGTTCCGCCGCGTGAAGGACTGAAACTGTGTCTGCTGCTGGCCCTGTTAACCTTTGGGCTGTTGGTACCGTTGGATTATCTGTGGTTCGGGCTATTGGGCTGGTTTGGCTAACGAGCAAAAGGCGGCACCACGGCCGCCTGATACTGCAAACATTATCCCACCGGCTCAAAACGTAGGGGCGCTGCATGCTGCGCCCTTCCGGCCGACGAGTTTATGATTAGTTATAGATAATCGCGGTGCCGTGCAGTTTGTTGCTGCCGGTGGTTGCGATGATCTGGAAGGATTTGGCACCGGCTGCATCCGCTTTAGCCGCCAGTTTATTTTCCAGCGATGTCAGGTCAGAAGCGCCACTCACGGTGATCACGCCTGATTGTTGCAGATCGGTGGGTTGGCTGCTGACCAACTCTGCGGCGAAGCTACCGAAAGATACAGAAGCTAGTGCGATGGCGGCGACGGTCATTTTCAGGTTTTTCATGATTTGGTTTCCTATCTCTACATGAGCAATAAAAGTGTTGGTGTTATCCCGTTTAATTACTTAACGGTCGATAACTTAATGGTAGGCTCCTGCCTGAACGATTGCAAATGTTTTTTTAGTGGTCGTTAATTAATTCGTGCTATCCCGCTCAAGCCTCGGGCCGATGGGGAAGGGATGTTAAGAGAGGGTTTTAAATTAACTTGTTGTTATTTAATCTATATTCTAATATTTACTCGTATTTGTCGCCACCTTGTAGCAAGACGCAACCCAGATTGAACGCCGTTTTTGCCCGGCAGGGGGCGTCATTGGCCACATTGCTTACCGATCGCTATTTAAAAGTTGCTCGCTTATCATCGGCGGCGTACTATTTTTTGTACCGATCGATAATTTAATGATTGTGCCCGCGTTGGGCCACCGGGAAAGTGAGGGGTCTATGAGTATCAATAATGAAGACGCATGCGCGAAGAAATCACGCGGCAGGCCGAAGCAGTTTGATCGCGATCAGGCCGTTGAGCAGGCGCTTGAGCTGTTCTGGCGCCATGGCTATGATTCCACCTCGTTGGCCGATCTGGTGGAAGCGACCGGGGCTAAAGCGCCTACGCTGTATGCGGAGTTTGGTAACAAAGAGGGGCTGTTTCGCGCCGCGGTTGAGCGCTATCTGAGCCGCTATGTAGAATGTTACAACCGCCTGCTGGCACGAGAGTTACCGATCGCCGACATCGTCGAAGCCTATTTGCGCACCTCGGCAGAGGTGTTCACCGATCCGGAAAACCCTAGCGGTTGTTTTATGGTTTGTGCCAATGCCGCCTTGTCCGACTCTTCAAACGATCTGGCCGAGATGCTGCGCAACAAGCATTTTGCGCAGGAAACCAGCCTGAAAGCCTGCTTTGACCGTAAGGTGCAGCAAGGGGAGTTGCTGGCTCGTACCGATACCGCGTTGTTGGCGAAATACATTATTTGCCTGATTGAAGGGATGTCCGCCCAGGCGCGTGAAGGGGCCAGCCGTGAAGATCTGCTGCGGTTGCTGGATACCACCATGATGGTGTGGCCGCGTTTGAGCCAGGTGGGCAACAAAGTTTGATCGGGGCTGTTGAAAGCCCAACAGGCTGAAAACAAGGGGCGCAGCATGCGGCGCCCCTACGTTCGGACATGTGTGATTGCTAGCCATTAAGCATCATATGCAGTAATGGGAAAGGCTTGCCTTGGCCATCCAGCTCGCTGCGGCCCGTCACCACAAAACCGTAATGCTGATAAAACGCCAATGCCTGCGGATTCTGCTCGTTGACGTCAAGCAGCAGTTCCTGATGCATGGACTCAACCTCGGCCAGCAGGGCCTTGCCAATACCTTCGCCACGCCGATCGGCATCAATAAACAGCATTTCCACTTTGTTGCCATCCAGGCCAATAAAACCACATAGCTGCCCTGCAGCATCTTCGGCCACCCAGACGCTGACCGCCGGGAGATAGTCGTTGAGGATCAGCGGATACAGGCGCGCAATATCCTCTTCGGCCAGGAAGTGATGGGTGGCGCGCACCGAACGCTGCCAGATTTCTACTAGCTGCACGTTATCCGCAGCTACACGCGTTCTTATCGTTATCATCGACATTCTCAATCTATTGTCATTGTTCGTTAAGCTATCCACATAGCGAGTTGAGCAGTCTCAGCCCCTCACTATGATAAACTGCGCCATAGGCCGTGGACAGGGGGATGGAAGTGATACGCGCAGCGATAGAGAAACAGGTGCTCAGCCTGACCGGGCTGGCACTCGGCGGGATTGATTTTGAAAATCCGGCTGGCGATCCGGGGCTGTTTGGCCCGCAGTCGGTCACCTGGCAAGTGCACGGTGACTTCACCTCCATGCTTTGCGGCGGCGTCAGTGCGCTGCTGTTGCAGATGTTGCACCCGTTGGCTTTGGCGGGCGTGTGGGATCATTCCAACTTCCGCGAGGATATGCTGGGCCGCCTGCGTCGTACCAGCCAGTTTATCTCTGTCACCACGTTTGGCCCCAGTGCAGAGGCGCAACGCCTGATCGACAAAGTCAAAGCCATCCATTTACAGGTCAACGGCACCGATAATAACGGCCAGCCTTATGCCGCCAGCGATCCGCATCTGCTCACCTGGGTCCATGTTGCCGAAAGCAGTCGTTTCCTGGCCTCGCACCTGCGTTACCGCAATCCGCATCTGTCCCTTGTTCAACAGGATACCTATTACCGTGAAGCGGCTCTCGTCGCGGAAGCTTTGGGCGCGCGCGATGTTCCAAAATCCTGTGCAGCGGTTGACGATTATCTGCAACAGATGCGCCCGCAGTTGGTTTGCGATGAACGCACGCTGGAAGTGGCGCGCATTCTGCTGGCTGCCCCGGCTCCCAGCGCGCTGGCCCGGCCGTTCGGCGCATTGGTGATGCAGGCAGGGATCGATCTGTTGCCGGACTGGGCGCAGCAACAGTTGGAATTTACCTCTGGAGCGGCCCGGCGGCGGTGCGTGCGTATTGGCGTTGGCGGCGTTGGGCGGGTGCTGCGCGCTTCAGTACGCAATGGCTCCTACCATCGGGCGATGCGGCGCATGAATAAGAGCGCATCAGCGCAATGTTAGGCAGCGCGGCCACTTTTGAGACTATTGCCCGTGATCCCGATTGACGATGCGTTCTACACTGGCCCAGAGAAATATTCTATTTTTAGCGTACAGCCTATTTGTGCGCCAGCAACCCCTTGAGGTGATATGAACGAGTCAAACGTACTTGCTGAAGTGAATAACGAGAATCAAACGCTGGTCGCGGTGGTTCAGCAAGATAGCCGGGCCGCCTATTTTTATATCTACCCAACGGAAGAGTACAGTGAACGTTTTCAGGTACGTGCCTGTTGGCTGCGCAACCTGGCTACGGCTCCGCAGCAGGAAGATCGCGCCGCTATGGAAGCCGGTCTTCCCCCAATGTTGGCGGCCGAGTATTGCCGTAATCTGGAAGGCGAAGCGCCATTGGATCCCGCTGGGCTGATGGTGATCTGGACGGAAAGCGACGACGGGGCCGCCCTGTGGTATCACGGGCAACTGCTAGCAGTGATCCCCGGCTGGAGTTTATACATCGATCACTCGGTCTGCTATTCGGCAAGCTGCATCAAAGAGAATCCATTAGCCTATCCGCTGGGCTCCGCATCCACCAATACGCAATATGCGCTGGCGGAAAATACCCGGCAGTTCTGGCGTAGCTGGCAGCGGGAAGAGGGTAATCCCTGGCCAAAAATGCAGAGCGATTACCAGGCACAGTACGAACAACACTTTGGCCCTTCGGTGAAGTATTACGCTATCGATCAGGGCAAATGGCCGCCGATGGCCATCACCCAGCATGAGCGCGACGGGGTTTACTATTTCCTGACCATGGGGGCCAGCATCCGGCCAATGCCGTGGGTCGAGATTCTGTTCAACGACGATGCCGCCAGGTTCCGCCGGATGGAGATGGCAATCGCCATCGATGGGCAGTATATGACCGAAGAGAATGCGGTGCAGATGGCCAGCGCGTTAGCGGGATTTGCCCATGTGCCTTGGGCGAACATCACCTGGTTTGGCGAAGGGCATACTCTGGCGTCGGCGGTGGCTCCGCTGGGCTATGAAGGCTATGTACTCTCTTCGTCATTTTATCCCTACAGTGAGCACTTGGTATTGCCTAAACAATACGGTGATACGGTGAATATTTTCTGGGCCAGCCCGGTGTTTGCCACCGAACGGGAATTGGCTCAGGCCACGCCCAACGGTGGTCACGATTTGGTAACAAGGCTGCGTGAACAGGGTATCGATCATATCTTCCGCCCGCGTCAGCCATTATGTTAACCGAGTAAACCAGTAAGAAAGTGAGGAGTCAGTGTTTATGCCTCACTTTCTGTACGGGAGGCTAATGCGATATTGGACATTTAATGAATACTTATCCTGCTAAAAACGTTACCATTACCGCTGATCTTTCATGAAGTTCTCTTGCAAACTGACAATCGAATGAAGACGATAACGACACCAGTCCCGGCTCTTGATAAAGCAATTCGCGTCTGTAATTTTTTGGCTGAAAAAGGGAATGCGACCTTCAGCCAAATCTATCTGGGGGTAGATTTGCCCAAAAGCAGTACCTCCACGTTGCTAAATGCAATGGTGGCTCATGGAATGCTGCGCCAGGAACGGGATAAATACTCATTGGGCTTGTTGTTGTTTGAACTGGGCAATAAGGCTATCCAACACTTTGATATCAAAACCGTTGCAACTCCGTTGTTGGCAGAGCTGCGTGACAGCACCAATCTAACCTGCCACCTGGGTGTTCTTGAAGGTGGTGCAGCCATCTACCTGCTTAAAATGGAAAGCCCGCAGGCTGTTGTGGTGCGCAGCTGGGAAGGGAAACGGTTATCTCTATACAGTTCCGGATTGGGAAAGGTGCTATTGGCCTGGCAGGCAGAGCAAGAGATCGACGATTTGTTGCCAGAAAGCGAACCTTTCACTGCCTATACGGAAAAAACCATCACCAGACGAGCCATCTACAAACAACAATTGGCTGAAATTCGTCAGCGTGGCTGGGCTTGTGATGATGAGGAGGATTGCATCGGCGTGCGCTGTATTTCCGCTCCGGTGCGTAATGCTCAGGGGGACGTTATCGCTGCAATCAGCGTTTCTGGGGTGCTTTTCCAACTTCCCGAAGAAAAATGGCAAGAGATTGCCAATCAGGTGCAACATACCTGTTCCCTCCTGAGTACTTTGATCAAAGCCTGAGCCAGGTAATACCCTGGCCTGCCCCCACCTAATCTTGTAGTAATGCGATAAATCAGAGAACGATCACAGTTCACTCTTTGAGCGGATTGACTCAATGCCTCATTTCGCGCATCATTTTCTTTATTCGGAACATGAGTTCCATATATAGAACAAGGTGAGGTAGCAACGGTGAATAGATTCAGAGGTGTATTTCCCCCGGTTCCTACTGTGGTGGATGAAAACGGTAAGCTTGATAGAAAGGGCATGGGGATGCTGCTTGATCATGTCATTGCTGCCGGTGCTCAAGGCGTATTGATCCTCGGTAGTGGAGGCGAGTTTTGCCATCTGTCACATGAAACACGTCTTGAAGTAGCAGAATTCTGTGTTCAATACGTAGAAGGCCGGGTGACGGTGCTGCTGGGTATTGCGGCGTCGGGTACGGCGGAAACTATTGATTATGGCAGGCATGCGGCGGCCATCGGCGCCGATGCGGTATTAGTGGTTAACCCTTATTATGCTCAGTTAAATGAAGAGTATATTTATCAGCACTATCGCACAATTGCAGAAGCGCTCACGTTACCGGTATTTCTGTACAACTTCCCAGCCCTAACCGGACAGGACATTGGTCTCGACGTCATCACACGCCTTGCCAGGGATGTGCCCAATATTGTTGGCATTAAAGATACGATTGATAACATCAGCCACACGCGCGAAATTATCAATCGAGTTCACGCTTTTAGACCAAACTTTATTATCTTTTCTGGTTACGACGAATATATGCTTGATACCTTGATCCTTGGCGGGCATGGCGGTATTCCTGCCACCTTCAATTTTGCTCCTGAAGTGACCGGCGGCATCTATGAGGCCTTCATCAACAAGGATTATGAAAAAGCTTTTGCCTTACAACGTCGTCTTGCCAGGCTTTCATCGCTATATGCCCTGGAGACTCCTTTCTTTGGGGTCATCAAAGAAGCCATTAAAGCCAGTGGTATTGATATCTCAACGGAAGTGGTTGCACCTACCAGGAAACTTTCTGCTGAAAAAATTGAACAGATGAAAGAAATTCTTAGTGCGATTAGGTAACCAAGAGGATAACTGAAATGAGCAATGTCTATCCTGTTATTAAAATTAATCCTAATGATGATGTCGTGATCGCGCGGACACACATTGAGGCTGGCACCCTTCTCCCCACAGAGGGAATTACAGTCCTGAATGAGGTTCCGGAAGGGCATAAAGTTGCTTTGTACGATATTGCAGTGGATGCGCCCGTGAAACGTTACGGCCAGATTATCGGTTTTGCCACACAGCCGATCAGAGCCGGTGAGCATATCCACATGCACAACCTGGGGATGGGGGATTTTACCCGTAATTACGCTTTCGGGGAGGATACCGTAACCCTGCCTAAGCCCGAAAGAATCGATACCTTCATGGGCATCAAACGGCAAGATGGTCGGGTAGCAACCCGTAACTTCATTGGCATTCTGACCACGGTCAACTGTAGTGCCACGGTGGCAAGGGCCATCGAGGATCACTATAAAAAAGTTGGGTTGGACGATTACCCAAACGTGGATGGCATTGTGGCACTGCCACAAAGTTTTGGTTGCGCCATTGGCTTTGATAGTGAAGCCATGATTGTGATGCGTCGGACATTGAGTGGCTACGCCCGCCACGTCAATTTTGCCGGTGTGCTGATCATCGGATTGGGTTGTGAATCAAACCAGATAAAAGATCTCATGCAGGTTGAAGGGCTTGAGGAGGGATCCTCGCTGCATACCTTGACGATTCAGGAAACCGGTGGTACTCAGAAAACCATTAGTAAGGGTATTGTGGTTATCGACGGTATGCTCACGCAGGCCAATAAGGTCAAACGTGAAGCGGTGCCTGTTTCAGAAATCATTCTTGCCCTCGAATGTGGTGGTTCGGATAGTTACTCCGGCATTTCTGCCAATCCGGTATTGGGCTATGCCGCTGACAAAATTGTGCAGCAGGGGGGAACAGCGATTCTGTCTGAGACATCAGAGATTTATGGCGCAGAGCATCTGTTAACCCGGCGGGCGATTTCTGAGAAGGTCGGTAAAAAGCTTATTGCCCGTTTTGATTGGTGGGAAGATTACTGCAAGCGTACCAAGAGTGAAATGAACAATAATCCTTCGGCAGGTAATAAAGCTGGGGGACTGACCACCGTGTTGGAAAAATCGTTGGGCGGTATCGCTAAAGGGGGTACCTCAAACCTGGTTGAAGTGTATGAATATGCCGAGCCCGTTACGGCCAAAGGGTTGGTCTTTATGGATACTCCCGGTTATGACCCAATCGCCGTTACTGGGCAAATAGCCGGCGGGGCAAATCTGCTTTGTTTTACCACCGGTCGCGGGTCGGCTTTTGGCAGCAAACCCACTCCTTGCCTGAAAATGGCCACCAACAACACGTTGTGGAACCGTCAGCGGGAAGATATGGATATGAACTGCGGCGATGTTGTGGAAGGTAAGGAAACCATAGCCGAGGCGGGTGAACGGCTTTATATCATGATCCTTGAAATGGCCTCGGGAAGAAAAACTAAAAGTGAACAGTTCGGTTATGGCAGCCTGGAGTTCGTGCCATGGAATATAGGTTCAATTATGTAATTGTTTTCAATTGTGCCCGATTAAATTTCGGGCTCAATCCCTTTAATTGATAGTGTATCCACTATTCTATGTGTCGCACATAGCCAGGAGAAAATCATGTCTATAATAAAGAGTGAGGTTTCTTATAACGCTTCACCAACCCATGTTAGGTGGAATATATTTTTAATACTATTGCTGTTAGGTGCAATAAATTACATAGATCGAACTTCTCTGGCCATTGCCATGCCATATATCGTTGAGGAGTTTAATATCCAGGATACGATCGTGGTTGGCTTATTACACAGTACTTTCTTTTGGGCCTATGCCTTAATGCAGGTACCCAGCGGAGTATTGGCAGATAAATTCAAAACTCGTACCATTATTGCCTGGGCCACCATTTTATGGGGAGCTTTCCAGGCGATTGCGGCCTTGTGCCATACCACCAGTTTATTGGCATTGTCTCGCGTGGGGCTAGGCCTATCTGAAGCGCCTATTATGCCTGCTGGTGCCAAACTGATGGGGACCTGGCTGACACCGACAGAGCGTGGGCGCGGATCTATGCTGCTGGATGGTGGGGCGGCGTTAGGCACGGCCTTGGGCGCGGTGATTCTGACCTGGTTGATCGCTTTCTTTGGCTCATGGCGCATGGCATTCATTATTGCCGGTATAGGCACCATGCTGGCCGGTGTTCTGGCCTGGTGGTATATCCGAACCTATCCTCATGAACACCCGAAAATCAATCAGGCCGAACTCGAACACATTACAAAAGATAATGAGTTTGCTACTAAAAAAGCTGAAAAATACAAAATCAAGGACGTTATCTCTTATTTGAAACAGCGAAATGTCTTGGCGTTGATCGGTGGGTGGGTTTGTTATAGTACTGTTTTCTATGGTTTAATGACCTGGCTACCCTTATATTTTCAAAAGACCTATGGGTTTGATATCAAGTCGATGGGGGGTGCCATGGCTTTTATCTTCCTGCTTTGTTTTGTAGGCCAACTCACGGGGGGGTATATCATTGACCGCTGGAGAAATTCAGGTGCTGATACCAACAAGGTCATGCACACCATGCTGGGTATTTCAGCGGTCACTGCTGGCGTGGGGATCTTTATCTGTGCCAATATCAATCATCCAGTTGCTGCGGTAGTGTTGTTAGGGATCGCCATGTTCCCTCTTCGCTGGGCAAGTGTTTATTGGTCTATCCCTTCATTGCTCGGGGCACAAAAAGTGGCAGGCACTATTTGTGGCACTATGAATTTTAGCAGTAACTTATTTGCCGCCATTATTCCAATATTAATTGGTTTTATCGTCCAACTCACCGGTAATTATTATATTGCCATGATGTTCTTCGCGGCCGCTGCCATAGGTTACTTGATTTGTTCGTTGCTAATTAATTTCGACAAAAAAATGGAGTTAGAAAGTTAGAATAAATTAATTAGCCTCAATATTTCTCTCTGTTATTTAAAAATCGTAAGGAAGTAATATGATCACGACAGCAGTTTTCCCTGGGCGCTATGTACAGGGGGCTCGAGCTATTTCCTGCCTTCTGGGTGAGGAATTATCCCGTCTGGGGCAACGGGCTCTGGTGTTACAAGATCCCGTTGTCCATCAGAAATTAGGTACTCAGATTAGCCTGGCATTAGAAGGAAAGGTTGAGTTTCTTGTCGAAGTCTTTAACAGCGAATGTTCTGACGAAGAGATTAGCCGTATTTCTGCTTTGGCCGAATCCTATCGGGCTGATGTTATTGTCGGTATTGGCGGTGGAAAAACATTGGATACGGCGAAAGCCACCGGCGCTGCGATGAAAAAGCCTATTGCCATTGTACCCACGTTGGCCTCTACGGATGCCCCATGCAGTTCGTTAGTGGTGATTTATACCCCGGAAGGTCAGTTTAAACGCTATCTGATGATCCCGAGAAATCCCGATTTGGTGCTGGTGGATTCTCAGGTAATCGCTGAAGCGCCAGTACGCTTTTTGGTTTCAGGAATGGGGGATGCACTGGCTACCTGGTTTGAGGCGGAAGATTGCCGGATAAAAGGCGCGGGTAATATGACTACGCGGCCAGGGCCGATGTCTGCTTTTGGCTTGGCGAAATTATGCTACGACACCTTGCTGAAATATGGCGTGCTGGCCAAAAGTGCCTGTGAAAAGAATCAGGTGACGCCAGCACTTGAGCATGTGATTGAGGCTAACACTCTGCTCTCAGGTTTAGGCTTTGAAAGTGGTGGTTTGGCTGCTGCGCACGCTATCCATAACGGTTTGACTGTGTTACCACAGACTCGTGATTATTGGCATGGTGAAAAGGTGGCGTTTGGTACTCTTGCCATGTTGATGCTGACCGATCGGGAACCAGAGATTATTGATAGGGTGTACCGTTTTTGCGAAGAAGTGGGGTTACCGACAACGCTGGCCCAGATCGGCTTGGCTGAGGTAACTGATGAGGAACTGCTGCAGGTAGCTCACGCCAGTTGCCAGCCCGGAGAGACTATGCAAAACGAACCGCATTCGATCACTCCTCAGGGGCTGGTGGCGGCTCTGCGTACTGCCGATGTGTTTGGGCAACGTAGACTCGTCTGACCTACAAGCCGGCAAATCCATCGCCGTGTTGAAATGCTGGCAGGTAGGAAATACCTGCCAGCAGCCTAATCAGGGCAGGGTACTGTCAATGATACCGGCACCAGCCTGGCTGGTGACGATGGCTTTGACTTCACTCACCTCGTCAACATGCAACCGCAGCGTAGGAACCCAACCTACGTTGTCCGTGAGCTGATCTGCCGCGGAAACCGAGGCGTTATACACCGCCAGCAGATCGGTTGGCGTACCGTTGACCAGGTTATCGCTGGTGAAAATGTGCTTGCCTACGTAACGTTTGATGATCTTGCTGGCCGGGATGCCGCTGGCCAGATCGATGGCATTTTTTTCCGCATAGATAGCAGATTCAATCCCCACCCCCCACAGGCTGGTAAAGTCCTGGGCCGCGAGGATCTCGGCGTAGTTGTTAAAGACATCCACTTGGCCAAAGCGGACGCGTGGCGCTCGCTGGCCCGGATTGCGCCAGTGGTTGTGGTGCATCGTGACCTTGAGCTTATCGCGATCGTCGATGCGTGAGTCGGAGGAACCGATTAGGTTTACCTTGTCGTGATCGTCAAAGATATTGTAGGAAGCTGTGACATAGTTGCTGCCATGGGTCACGTCCAACAGGCCATCGTGTACCTGGAATAATCGGCCATAAACCTTCGGTAAGGACTGGCGCGGGTGCTCGCCATCGTCAAGCGTGACATGATCGATCCAGGCGTGCTCGGTGGTCATGATCGACAGATTATCGTACAGGCTATTCCAGTTTCCGGCACTGCCATCGGTTGGGTCCCATTCAGGGAAGCAATCGTAAGCGTCGGAGATCCGCAGGTTACGTACGATTACGTTCGAGACCTCCTTGGCCAGCAGATGAGCACCGATAATATGCGCATCTTTACCGACGCCGATCAGGCTTACGTTAGAGCCAAAACGTTGCTGTATTTGTTGGCTTTGCAGCTTGGTTGCGGCCACCCGTGCGTCTTCCAATGGGCCTGAAGGCGTCACCATCCCCCAAGGGCCTTCGGGATTAAAATGCTCGATAAAATCGGCCATGCTGAAGGCTGAGCCAGTGTCGGAAACGATGACCTGGTTGGCCAAGCTTTCGCAGGTATATACGCCTTCACCCTCATGTTTTTCCATGGCATTGATGGTGCCTTTGACATAGATAATCCGTGGTGTGGTTTCACGCTGGGCGTTGCTCCCTCCGAGCGCTGCGCGTAGTTCCTGCCAGGTGCTGACTTCGAAAACATGGCTACTGTCGGCCGCGCTGCCGCCGGTCACTCCGGGGCCATAAGATCCCCAGCCGTCGCTTTTAGCTAATATTTCACGCCCCAGATCGTTGGCCGTTGCTGGCGTGGAATAGGCTAAATTGGCGCCGAGCATGATCGCCATAGTGCTGGCCAGGGCCGCACGTCGCACAGTAAAGTATTGATGCATAATGACTCCTGTCATAAAACTCTTTAACGTTTCTTCAGCATGCCTGCCAATCTCATTAGCGCTGAAACACGCTTTCTTACCTCCTGTTTCAACGGTAGAAACAACCTCCATGCTGAATAGGAACCTCGTGAGAGGCACATGGCATTACCGCGCTATCGGTAAGCTAAGTTAACTATAGAACTTAATTTCTTTTTTATAAAAATACTGTTTCATTTTGTTTTATGACTCAAGTTTTTGCCGGGAAGTTTTTATCTTTAGGGCATGTCTAAACGCCGTTTTTTGGCTTAGTATCGAGGGTCACTCATTCCACCAACGGGGTTTGCCATGAAGTCAGCGTTGTTAGTTATCGATGTGCAGCAGGGCCTGTTTAATCCCCCGCCGGCAGAGGCCGAGCAGGTGCTTACGCGGATTAATCAACTGAGTGAACGTGCCCGGCAAGCTGGCGCACCGGTGATTTTTATTCAGCATCAGACGGCTCATGAAGAGCTGCCAGCAGGCAGTGCAGCCTGGCAGATCCATTCGAAGCTGCAGGTGCAGGCAGGGGATCATCGGGTTGATAAAACCACGCCGGATTCCTTTTTACGCACCAATCTTGGCAAGCTGCTGAATGCCGAAGGGGTCACACAACTGGTGATCTGCGGCTATTCCACGGAATACTGCGTCGATACCACCACCCGCCGGGCCGCTGGCCTGGGTTACCCGGTGGTGCTGGCGGCAGATGCACATACCAGCCATGACAAACCCCACGCCAGTGGGCTACAGATCCGTACTCACCATAATGCCACCTTGTCGAGTATCGAAAGTTTTGGTGTAGCGATCCGCGCCGTGCCTACAGCCGAAGTGAGTTTCTGAGCCGGATGTCGCTCTTGACGCGGTTCTGAGCGGAGTGTAACGTAGCCGAATGAATATCTTCCCGCAGTTCACATCTTGTTTTAGCTGGTGGCGCCTTTTCTAAGGGCGGCACGGGTATTCATCCCTCATTTTTAATGCCGCCGGTTTTGGCGGCATTTTTATATGCGTTGATCCGGCGGTCTGTATACTTCCAGGAGCAAGGCTATGAGTTACACCATTCTGACTGGCGATCGTGCCACCGGTTCACTGCATTTGGGTCATTACGTCGGTTCACTGCGCCAGCGCGTTGAGCTACAGCATCATCATCAGCAAACGGTGATGGTGGCCGATCTGCAAGGGCTGACCGATAACGGCAGCAATCCGCAAAAAATCAGTGCCAACGTGCTAAACGTGGTGGCCGATTATCTGGCGGTGGGGATCGATCCTGCCAAGACTACGCTGTGCCTGCAATCGGCGCTCCCGGCGCTGGCAGAACTGACGATGTATTACCTCAATCTGGTCACCGTTGCCCGCCTGGAACGTAACCCTACGGTGAAAAGCGAAATCATCGAAAAAGACTTTTCACGCAGCCTGCCTGCCGGATTCCTGATTTACCCGGTCAGCCAGGCGGCGGATATCACCGCTTTTGGGGCGACTCACGTGCCGGTCGGAGAAGATCAGTTGCCGATGCTGGAGCAAACCAACGAAATTGTCCGGCGTTTTAACCGCATCGTCGATCGCGAGGTGTTGGTGGAGTGCCAGCCGTTGCTGAGCCGCGTGGGTCGGCTGCCGGGGCTGGACGGGCAGGGCAAGATGTCGAAATCACGCGGCAATACCATCATGCTGGGGGCCAGCGCTGACGAAGTGCATAAGGCGGTGATGAGCATGTTTACCGATCCCAACCACCTGAACGTCAGCGACCCCGGACAGGTGGAAGGCAATATGGTGTTCACCTATCTGGACGCGTTTTGCGAGGATGCGGCGTTGGTGGCACAGCTGAAGGATCACTATCGTCAGGGCGGGTTAGGTGACGTGAAGATTAAACGGTTGCTGGAAGATTGCCTGCAAACGCTGCTGGAGCCTATCCGCACCCGGCGGGCCGAGTACAGCGCCGATAAGGGCGAGCTAATGCGCATCCTGAGAGAAGGTAGCCAGCGGGCTAATCAGGTGACCCAGGGCACCTTGGCACAGGTCAAATCCGCGCTGGGTCTGGATTTTTTTGCCTTGGATTGAGTATCCCTCTCCGGTTGGAGAGGGAAAGTCTGACGATCAAGCCGCGCTGTCGGTGATCGGGTGTTTGACGATAAACACGTAAGACAGCGCCCCGATCAGGGTAACGCAGGAACAAATGGTCAGTGCCAGGCTGAATGAGTTAGTGGTATCCAGGATCCAGCCGGTGATCACCGGGGCAAACGAAGCGAACACAAAGCTGGCAAAGTTTTGAATGCTGCCCACCGAGGCGGTCATACGGGAAGTGACCGCCACGTGGATCAGCCCCCAGCAGGAGGTACCGGCAAAGTGGATACAGAACAACGCCATACTGATTAACGCCACCGCACTGGTGGTGGTGGTGGCCTGTGCCACGACGGAGGTAAAACCTGCGGAAAGCAGCATACCGGCGACGATACAGATTTTACGGCTCTTGAGCGGAGCCATGCCGCGGCGCACCAGGAAGTCGGTGACAAAGCCGTTTGACAGCATGCCCGCCGCCCCAAACAGGAACGGGATTGCCGCCAACATACCGGTACTTTTCAGATCCAGATGGTAGGTGGTTTGCAGATAGCCCGGCAGCCAGGCCAGATACAGCCAGGCGGTGTAGTTGATGCCGCTAAAGCCGATCATCATCCCCCACATGGTGCGGTTTTTGAACAGCGACCGCCATTCCTTGAAGTTCATCGGCTCACGGCGTGCGCTGACGCTACCGGCGTTGAGATAGCTTTGCTCCTGCTCGCTGAGTTTGATGTCTTCGCGGTTGCGATACAGCATGTACCATGCAATGGACAGGACAATGCCCAGTAAACCAATGGTGATGAACATCCCGCGCCAACCTAATAACAGCATCATGGCGGTGAGGATGGGTGGGCTGATGGCTAACCCGATGGTGGAGGCCGAGTTAAAGATCCCCATCGGCATGCCGCGATCTTTGATGTTGAACCAATCGTTGATGACTTTCACGCCGCAAGGGTTCATTGGCGCTTCGCCGATCCCTAGGCCGATACGCACCCAGATAAACTGGGTAAAGTTGTGGATCATGCCAGACATCGTCTGGAACGCAGACCAGACAAACATCCCCAGACCCAGCATGATACGCGGGCCTTTGCGATCCAGCAGCGGTCCACAGGGTAATTGGGCAATCCCATAGGCCAGCGAAAAGGCGGAAAGTAGCAGGCCGATCTCGGTACCACTCAACCCCATTTCTTCACGAATGGTGGAGTTGGCGACGGACAGCGAACTGCGATCCAGAAAATTAATCACGGCAGCAAAAAATAACAGGATCATTGCCGTATTCTGGATTTTTTTAATTTTTGCAGAGCGCTCCGCTATGCCGCCTTTGGGTATAGGATTAATGCTATCTGAATAACTGTCCGCCGGTTCTTTTCCTGTGCTCACGGTGGTTATCTTTTCCATCACTCGCCTCTATATTCCGTATTAATAATAGTTATTCTTCCGGGGCATGGCCCTGGTTCGGTGTTAACAACGGTATGTCTTTCGGCAGTGAGCCTAGGCGGCGAAAATGTTTCCTGGTGCTTTTTTTAATCGGTTCCGTGCGGCGGTTACGATTTTGCTGTTTTTAATCGGTTTTAAATCCCGTTTCACTCGGTTTTTTATCAATAAAAATCAGCCGGCATCCTGTTTGATGGAACGAATCATCGACTGTTTGGCGGTATCAAGATGGCGGTGCAACTCACGGGCGGCCTCCTGATCGCTGCGGCAGATCAGGGCGCTTAAAATGGCCATATGCTCTTCAATCGCAATAATATTTCTTTGCTTCAGATCGGTTTCATCCCATTGATAGTGGAAGTGAAAAATCACCGAAATGATTTCCAGCGACTGATTGAAAAACGGATTGTTGGCGGCCGACAGGATCAGGGTATGGAAGTCACGATCCAGCTGAGAGAACAATCGATAATTGTCGCTGATGGTGTCGCGCAGCTCGCGATGGCGGTTCAACAACTCCTTGGCCTGCAACCAGCGGCTATCCTGTGCGGGCAGATTGATAAAGCGTGATAGCGCGTGGGTTTCCAGCATTTGACGGAGTTCAAACAGCTGCTCGGCATAGTTCTGATCAAACTTTTTCATGCTCCATTGGCCGCGTCGTACGTTGTCGATAAGGTCAAAGCGGCTGAAGCGTAGCAGGAATTCCCGCACCACTACCGGGCTGACGTTAACCGCGCGAGAAAGCTGCAATTCGGTGAACGAATCCCCCGCGCGCAGCTGCTTTTGGTTAATCATCTGATAGAACGCTTTCTCAAACAGCTTGCCTTGCTCGTCCAGTGAGTGGCTCATGCATTCAAAACCGTCTTCTGCCAGCGGCATGCGCAGGATCACATAATCATCATTGACCTTCTCCAGTACCCCGCGTTGATGCAGGTGCGTGAGCGTATGGCGCACCGTGGTGCGGCTGATGTTATACATTTCTGCCAGCCCCGCCTGGGAAGGCAGCGGTGAGCGGATATGGCCCTTGATGATGCCGTCGATCATCTGATTAACCACGTTCTGGCGGAGGTTTTGTGTTCTGCTCATGAGATCCCTCTGTGGGTTTAGCTGTTTTTTAAGCATTTAAAACCCATTTAAACCGGTTTAATTTGTGCTGACTCACAAATTCTCCACATCAGCTCAATACGCCTGTTCTTTTTGCGGGATAACAGCGCCACATCACAGGAGGAGGGATCATGACCACAATGAATACGCTAGTTTGTCTGGAGCCGACCCGGCTGGTTTACCAACAAAGGCCGGTACCGCAGCCTGCGCAGGACGAAGCGGTACTAAAAATACTGACGGTAGGAATTTGCGGTACCGATATCCACGCCTGGTCTGGTCAGCAACCCTTCTTCAGCTACCCGCGGGTGCTGGGGCATGAAATATGCGGCGAGATTGTCAGCGTCGGTAGCCAGGTTAGTGAATTGCGCGTCGGGCAGCGTGTGGCGGTGATCCCTTATGTTTCCTGTCATCACTGCGGAGCATGCACCAGCGGCAGGCCCAATTGCTGCGAAAATATCTCGGTGATTGGCGTGCATCAAGACGGCGGTTTTAGCGAGTTTTTAAGCGTGCCGGTGAGCAACCTGCTGGCCGTGGATGATGTGGAGCCCCAAGCGGCGGCGCTGATTGAACCATTCTCTATCAGTGCCCACGCCGTACGCCGAGCGGCCATCGAGCAGGGCGATCATCTATTGGTGGTAGGGGCAGGGCCGATTGGCCTGGGAGTTGCGGCTATCGCCAAGGCGGACGGGGCAACCGTGATCGTGGCCGATACCAGCGCAGAGCGCCGAAGTCATGTGGAAAAAATGCTTGGGCTGACCACGTTAGATCCGTCAGACGCCGGTTTTGACGCGGCCTTAAGAGCCCAGTTTTCCGGCATGTTGGCGGCAAAAATTATTGATGCCACCGGCAATCAGCATGCGATGAACCATAGCGTCAACCTGATCCGCCATGGTGGCAGCATTACGTTTGTCGGCCTGTTCAAGGGCGATCTGCAGTTCTCCGATCCTGAATTCCATAAAAAGGAAACCACCATGATGGGGAGCCGCAATGCGACCAAAGAAGACTTTATCAAGGTTGGGCGCTTAATGGCTGCCGGAAAAATAACTGCCGGGATGATGCTTTCCCATCAATTCGAGTTTTCCACGCTGGCAGATATTTATGAAGCGGAAGTAATTAATAATAAACAGCTGATTAAAGGCGTGATTCATTTTAACTAACTTGATTACTCCCCAGGTCTTGCCGAGAGTAATTTACGACCTGGGGGATCACCGGATGCAAGGAGCAATAATGAAACAACTTAATCGTAGCGAATTTCCTGGCGCGCAATATCCCGATCGCATTATCCAATTCGGTGAAGGTAATTTCTTGCGCGCCTTTGTCGATTGGCAAATCGACCTGCTAAACCAGCATACCGGGTTGAATGCTGGCGTGGTGGTGGTACGGCCAATTGACAGCCAGCAGCCGCCTTCGCTTAATACTCAGGATGGCTTGTATACCACCATTATCCGTGGGCTGAATGAGCAGGGGGAAGCGGTTTGCGAGCCGCGACTGATCCGTTCGGTCAACCGGGAAATCAACGTTTACCACCAGTACGACAGCTATCTGGCATTGGCACGGGATCCGGCGATCCGCTTCGTGTTCTCCAACACCACCGAGGCGGGGATCAGTTATTTACCAGAAGATAAGTTCACCGACGCTCCGGCGGCCAGCTTCCCGGCCAAGCTGACGCGGTTGCTGTTTGAGCGTTTCAGTCATTTTGACGGTGCCGCAGACAAGGGCTGGGTGCTGCTGCCGTGTGAGCTGATCGATTACAACGGCGAAGCGCTGAAAGAGTACGTGTGGCGCTATGCACAACATTGGCAGTTACCGCAGGCGTTTACCGATTGGTTGAACGACTGCAACACCTTCTGCTCAACGTTGGTCGATCGTATCGTCACTGGCTACCCACGCGATGAAGTAGATCAGTGGCAACAGCAGTTGGGGTACCAAGATAGCTTCCTCGACACGGCGGAACATTTCTACCTGTTTGTGATCCAGGGCCCGCAGTGGCTGGCGCAAGAGCTGCATCTGGATAAGTTGGATCTGAACGTCCACATCGTCGATGACATCAAACCTTATAAAGAACGCAAGGTAGCCATCCTCAATGGGGCGCATACGGCACTGGTGCCGGTGGCATTCCTGGCCGGTTTGAATACCGTGGGCGAGGCCATGAGCGATGAGCAGATCGGCGGCTATGTGGCGAACACCATTGCCGAAGAGATTATGCCGGTGCTCGATCTGCCGCAGGAAGAATTACGGCCATTTGCCGAAGCGGTACAGAACCGTTTCCGTAACCCGTTTATTCAGCATCAGTTGCTGTCGATTGCGCTGAACGGCATGACCAAATTCCGCACGCGTATTTTGCCGCAGCTACTGGCAGGCCAACAGAAAAATGCCGCGCTGCCGAAACGGCTGACCTTTGCCTTGGCCGCGTTGTTGGCCTTCTATCGTGGAGAACGACAGGCGGGTAGCTATGCATTACAGGATGACGCTCATTGGCTGACGAGGTTCGTAACGTTGTGGGCTGGGGTAGAACATCACGACCTGACGCTCGCGGCGTTGGTAGAAAGCGTGCTGGCCGATGAGGCGCACTGGGGGCAAAATCTCAATGCCGTTCCTGGGCTTACCGCTGCCGTGACCACCGATCTGCAAGCTATTCTTGACCACGGAATGCGTGCGGCATTGAGTGAAATGGAACGCCGATAAAACCTCCACCCACATATTTTAATCCTGCCAATCACGGGAAATGGCGTTGAACGTCATTTTCCGGCCATAAAACCATCATCTGCGTGTCATACAGTTATTCGTTAATAGGTGCCCATAAGATTAGCCACTGAAATCAGAGAAATCATATGGCGCAGGCACTGTTAAAACTGGCACCGACCGACTATCCAGGGCAGCAACCGATCCCGTTACGCAAGGTATTAGCGGTAAAAGGACTGGGTAAGGCTTACCAATCCCAGCAACGCGTCCTCGACGACATCAATTTTGATCTGCACGCCGGGGAGTTTGTGGCGGTAATAGGCCGCTCCGGGGCCGGTAAATCAACCCTGCTGCATACGCTGAACGGCACTATACCTTCCAGCTGTGGCGAGATGCTGCATTTTGAGGACGATGGGGTTGCGCAGGATATCGCGCAACTCTCGGCCCGCCAGATGCGCCAGTGGCGAGCCCGCTGTGGCATGATCTTCCAGGATTTTTGCCTGGTCCCCCGGTTGGATGTGATCACCAACGTGCTGCTTGGCCGCCTCAGCCACACCTCGACGCTGAAATCCTTCTTCAAAGTGTTCGACGATGCTGACCGCGCGCGGGCCATCGAGTTGTTGCAATGGCTGAATATGCTACCGCATGCACTGCAACGTGCCGAGAACCTGTCCGGCGGCCAAATGCAGCGCGTCGCTATCTGCCGCGCGCTGATGCAAAACCCCAAAATTCTGCTGGCCGATGAGCCGGTTGCCTCGCTCGATCCGAAAAACACCCGCCGCATTATGGATGCGCTACAGAAAGTCAGCGAGAACGATATCGCGGTGATGGTGAATCTGCATTCGGTCGAACTGGTGAGGGAATACTGCACCCGGGTGATTGGCATCGCCCAGGGCAAAATCATTTTCGACGGTCACCCGTCGCAGCTTAATGAACGTATTTTGCAGCAACTGTATGGCGAAGAAGCCAATCAGATCCATTAATCACTTGAACGTCACCTTTACACACAGGGCATGCGCAATGAAAAAAGTATTCACACTGACCACCATGATGGCCGGCGTAATGATGGTATTTACTGCAGGTGCAGCGGATGCGCCGAAAGAGTTGAACCTGGGGATCCTGGGTGGGCAGAATGCTACCCAACAGATTGGCGATAACCAGTGTGTGAAAGATTTTCTCGATAAAGAGCTGAACGTAGACACCAAGCTGCGTAACTCTTCCGACTACTCTGGCGTGATCCAGGGCCTGCTCGGGGGCAAGATCGATCTGGTATTGAGCATGTCGCCTTCGTCATTTGCTTCGGTGTATATCAAGGATCCCAAGGCGGTCGATCTGGTGGGGATCGCGGTGGATGATACCGATCAGTCGCGCGGCTATCACTCGGTGGTGGTGGTGAAAGCCGACAGCCCTTACAAAAAGCTGGAAGACCTGAAAGGCAAATCCTTCGGCTTTGCGGATCCGGATTCGACCTCCGGTTTCCTGGTGCCAAACCAGGTGTTCAAGAAGCAGTTTGGCGGCACGCCGGATAACAAATACAACAACTTCTTCTCCAGTGTCACCTTCTCTGGTGGCCATGAGCAGGACGTACTCGGCGTGTTGAACGGCCAGTTTGAAGGCGCGGTCACCTGGGCCTCGATGATTGGCGATTACAACACCGGCTATACCAGCGGAGCCTTCAATCGGATGATCCGTATGGATCATCCGGATTTGATGAAGCAGATCCGCATTATCTGGCAGTCGCCGCTGATCCCTAATGGCCCGATCCTGGTGAGCAACTCGCTGCCTGCGGATTTCAAAGCCAAGGTGGTTACCGCCATCAAGAAGCTGGATACCGACAACCATCAGTGCTTTATCAAGGCGATGGGCGGCAAGCAGCACATTGGCGACGTCACGCTGGCAGAATACCAGACCATTATCGATATGAAGCGTGAGCTGACCAAGGGCGATCGCTAAGGCGGCTTCGTTCCCGGCCCCTCACCCTAACCCTAACCCTCTCCCACAGGGAGAGGGGACCGATAGAGGTCGCTGGTTCTGCTGTGTAATACCTGGTCTTTTTTCCTTACACCCAACTATTCGAAGCGGTACGGCCTATCTACCAGCTCCGGGCCGCTCCCTCTCCCTGTGGGAGAGGGTAGGGGTGAGGGGACAATACTCTCCACTACAAGAAGATGGAAAGCGATTTTGAATACCGACTTTGCACACTACTACCAACGGATCCGCAGTAAGCAGAAGCGTGAAACCCTGCTCTGGTCGCTCGGGCTGGTAGCGCTTTATCTTGGCGCAGGCAATATTGCCGAGTTCAACCTGCATACCGTCTGGGTGTCGATCCCCCATTTCTTTGACTATCTGGCAGAAACCATCCCGGTGCTGCACTGGCCGCTGCTGTTCGCCGACGGTCATACCGAAGGCTCCTTCGCCTATTGGGGCTACCGGTTACATATCCAATTACCGCTGATCTGGGAAACCTTACAACTGGCGCTGGCGGCGACCATTCTTTCCGTGCTGGTGGCAGGCGGGCTGGCCTTTTTGGCGGCCAATAACACCCACAGCCCGGCGACGTTGCGCTTTGCCATCCGCACGCTGGTGGCGTTCCTGCGTACCATGCCGGAGCTGGCCTGGGCGGTGATGTTTGTGATGGCGTTTGGCATCGGTGCCATTCCCGGTTTTATGGCGTTGGCGCTGCACACCATCGGCAGCCTGACCAAGCTGTTCTATGAATCGATCGAAACCGCCTCCAACAAGCCGGTGCGCGGGCTGGCCGCCTGTGGGGCCACGCCGTTACAGCGCATGCGTTTTGGCCTGTGGCCGCAGGTCAAACCGATCTTCCTGTCCTACAGCTTTATGCGACTGGAGATCAACTTCCGCCAGTCGACCATCCTCGGCCTGGTAGGAGCGGGCGGAATTGGTCAGGAACTGATGACCAATATCAAACTCGACCGTTACGATCAGGTCAGCATGACGCTGCTGCTGATTATCGTGGTGGTTTCGCTGCTGGATTACGCCTCCGGTGAATTACGTAAACGCGTTGTCGAGGGGAAAGCCTAATGTCCGTTCAGCCGATCTCTGCCACCAATCTGCAGCAACTCAAGCAGCAGAATCCGGAAATCTTCTCACGCCAAGGGCGCTATCTGCGCACCCTAGGCATGATTACCGTGGCGATTGTGTTGTATTACGTCTTCTTCTTCCTGGTGTTTGGCATTTCCTGGCCGCAGTTTGCCAACGGTTGCCAACAGATTAGCCGCTACTTTATGCGCATGTTTGTCTGGCATGACTTTGCCAACTGGCCGTTTGGCTACTATTTCCAACAGATCTTTATCACTCTGGCGATCGTGTTTGCCGGCACCATTACGGCAACGCTGCTCGCTTTACCGCTGTCGTTTCTTGCCGCGCGCAATGTGATGTTCTCGCCTGTGCTACGGCCAATTGCGACGCTGGTACGCCGCCTGCTGGATATTCTGCGGGGGATTGATATGGCCATCTGGGGCCTGATTTTCGTACGTGCCGTGGGCATGGGGCCGCTGGCGGGGGTGTTGGCCATCGTGATGCAGGATATCGGCCTGCTTGGCAAACTGTATGCCGAAGGCCACGAAGCGGTGGATAAATCCCCCAGCCGTGGGCTGACGGCGGTGGGTGCTAACGGATTGCAAAAACACCGTTATGGCATTTTCACCCAATCCTTTCCGACTTTCCTGGCGCTGAGCCTGTATCAGATTGAGTCCAATACCCGTTCGGCGGCGGTGCTCGGTTTTGTCGGGGCGGGGGGGATCGGCCTGGTCTATGCCGAGAACATGCGGCTGTGGAACTGGGACGTGGTGATGTTTATCACCCTGATCCTGGTGGTGATCGTGATGCTGATGGACAAGATCTCCGCCATCCTGCGTAACAAATATATCGTTGGTGAAGAAATTCCGCTTTACCCGAAAAATCATTAACCTCTGCGGGTAAACCCTGGTTTGCCCGTGGAAATTCCATTGAGAAACCCCCGCCGGATCCCTATACTGCCGCCATGCAAGGTGTGCAGCGCTGCACGCCTCTCCTGATTGACAAGCGAAAGGCTATTCCATGATTAACAATGATGTGCTGCGCAGCGTGCGCTACATGCTGGCTATTAATGACGCGAAGATGGTAGAGATCGTCAAGCTGGACGGTTTTGACGTCGATGTCGCAGCCATGGGGACCTACATGATCAAGGAAGGCGAGCCGGGTTTTGCCAACTGCCCCGACGAAGTGATGGCTCATTTCCTCAATGGCCTGGTGTTCTTCAAGCGTGGCAAAGACGATAAATTCCCGGCACCGGCGGTAGAGCTGCCGATCACCAACAACCTGGTGCTGAAAAAGCTGCGTGTGGCGTTTGAACTGAAAGATGTCGATTTGCACCAGATTTTCACCGCGGTGGAATTCCGTATCTCCAAGCCTGAGCTGAGCGCGCTGTTCCGCAAAGAAGGCACCAAAAACTATCGTCCATGTGGCGATCAGATGCTGCGCTACTTCCTGAAAGGGCTGACCCAGCGCATACGCGGCGCATAATCCTGCGTATCACGACATCAGGCGTCCTCATCGAGGGCGCTTTTTTTTTGTGCCCCCTGCATTTGTCGATCATACTCAGTACGATGCCGCTTGGCGGTAGAACATGTCCGAACTTTCCGACGGAAATAAGGGAATTATGACGACAGCACCCACCACGTTGCCACCGGTGTTAACCAGCACGGCAATAGAACAAAAAATCCTGCGCAGGTCGATCTTCTGCACGCTGTTTATTGCCAGTGCCGGGATCGTGTTTGGGATTGTCTGCGGTTCCATGTCGATCGTGTTTGACGGCATGTTCTCGGCGTTGGATGCAGGCATGTGTTCATTATCCCTGCTGGTGTCCCGCCTGCTGGGGCAACCCCATAGCCGCCGTTTTCAGTATGGGTTCTGGCATGTCGAACCACTGGTGCTGGCATTTAACGGCAGTTTACTGACGTTGCTGTGTCTGTATGCCTTTGTTAACGCCGTCAAAGGTATTGCCGACGGAGGGCGCGAACTCGAGCTGGGCTGGGCGATTGTCTATGCCGTTACCGTCAGCCTTTTCTGCTTTACCCTCTACGTTAAGCAAACCCGGCTGAATAAGCAGGTTAAATCGGAACTGATCGCGCTGGATAACAAAAGCTGGCTGATGTCGGCCTGCATCAGTTCGGCGTTATTGGTGGCTTTTATTCTTTCCTGGCTAATGGAAGGAACCCGTTATGAACACCTCAACGTCTATGCCGACCCTGTCGCGCTGGCGCTGTTGACGCTGGTCTTGATCCCGGTGCCGATCAAAACGGTAAAATCTGCCATTCAGGAAGTGCTGCAGATGACGCCGGACAGCCTGGATGCCAAGGTGGAAGCCATTATGGCGCAGCTGACGCTGGAGTATGGCTTCCTGGATTATTCCAATTACGCCACCCGTGTTGGCCGCGGGCTGTTTATTGAGATCCACATCGTGATCCCGCCAGAGATGGAACACAGCGGCGTCCACAAGCTGGATAAAATCCGTGACCAGATAGCCGACGCCATTGGTGAAGATAGCCCGCACCGCTGGCTGACCATCTCCTTTACCCATAACGCCAAGTGGCTATAGGTTTTCCGCCATCACCCACATGGCCACGGATTGGCTGACGCTGGTATAGCTCTCCTCGCCCACGATCGCCATACCTTGGCGCTGATAAAAGCGTTGGCCAGCCACGTTGCTTTTCAGCACGTCCAGCCACAGGATTGGTTGCTGTCTCTCAATGGCTCGTCGCTGTACTTCGGCATATAGCCGTTCACCATAGCCGCGCCCGGCAAATTGTGGCAGAAAATAAATCTTCTGCAGCTCGGCCCCGAGGGTTGCGGTCGCTGCCTGCAGGCTGTCGAAATTAAGCTTGGCAAAGCCTACCGGCGTCTCCCCCTCATAGGCAAGCAGCCAGCAAGTATCGCGGTCTCGCAATGAGGGCTCCAGCGCTTGTTCGGCAAAATCCTTGGTCAGAAACGCCTGCAACTCCTGCTGGTTTTGCCAAAGTTCAGCAAAGTGAGCGAGGTAGCTGGCAATCCCGATTTCCCGCACGGTCGCTAAATCAGCGGGCAACGCTTGACGGATCGTGAACACGATAGCCTCTTTGTTAGTGGTCAGTTGACTCATCTTGGGCGATCGGCTGCTTGCCGCTCAATGCACCCCATTCGCTCCAGGCACCGTCATAGAGTTTCACCTGCTTGGCCCCCAGTGATTGCAGGCCAAAGGCCAGCACCGCGGCGGTGACGCCAGAACCACAGCTGACGATGGTGGGGGCGTCGATATCGACTCCTTTTTCATCGAAGGTTTTTTTCAGCGCTTCGAGTGATTTGAAACGCCCGTTCTCCAGCAGATCGCCATACGGAATATTGATGCTGCCCGGAATATGGCCACGGTGCAGGCCAGGGCGGGGTTCCGGGGCTTGGGCATAGAAACGTGGTGCGGCACGGGCGTCGAGGATTTGCCGCTGGTCGTTCATCGCCTGTTCCACCTGCTGCATATCCACCACCGCTTCGGCATTAAAGTGCGCGCGGAAGATGGCAGGGGTAGGCTGTGCGGGGCCGGTTTCCAAGGCGTTACCGCGTGATGTCCAACCTTGCAAACCTTCATCGAGCACGAATACATTTTGTGCACCGAAATTACGGAACGTCCACCAACCGCGTGGGGCAGAGAACTGATTGCCTCCATCATAGAAAACAATGGTCTGTTGGTCATTGATGCCCAGTTTACCTACGGCGGCGGCAAAGGCTTCTGCCGTGGGCAGCATATGCGGCAGCGTCGTATTTTTATCCGCGACGTCATCAATATCGAAATACACCGCACCGGGTATATGGCCCCGCTCAAATTCGGCCAACATGTCTTGCTTCGGCACCTGACCGACAGGTGCCATACGCACGTCAACCAGCGTCAGATTTTCATCGTTGATATGTTGCTCAAGCCATTGCGCGGTCACTAAAAAAGCAGAGTTCATGATTATTGTTCGCCTGTCAGGACAAAGAAGGTTTTCACTATACCTCAACGATCTTGCATATTGGTATGCTGCGGTTTGAAAGGGGGCAGGGCAGATGATTGACCAAGACTTTGGCGGGGCGAAAATCGCCTTGCTGTACGGCGGCCAGGTGCTGGTTTACCTGCGCGATGACAACCCGGCAATCCCCTGGCCCGGCTGCTGGGACTTGCCCGGCGGCGGACGTGAAGGGGACGAAACCCCGGTGCAATGTGTGCAACGGGAAACCGAGGAGGAGTTCGGTATTCTATTGTCCGCCCGGCAAATTGTCTGGCAGCAGCGTTACGCCGGGATCAAGCCTGGCTCGCCGCCCACCTGGTTTATGGTAGGTGAAATCACCCTCGCACAAATTGCGGCGATACGCTTTGGTAATGAAGGGCAGTGCTGGCAAATGATGCCTGCGGATGAATTTGTACGGCACCCGCAGGGCATTGCCCATCTGCGTCAGCGGTTAGCGGATCGTCTGGCCCAGCTCGACTAACCGGACACGCTCGATCAACGCGTCGACCTGATGCTCGGAAAATACTTCGATGCCATGTTGGCGTAGCAGCTCAGCGGTGACGCCGCTGCCGGGCTGGGTTTAACCGTTAAATGCACCGTTGTAAATGGTCTGGCTCCCGCAGGAAGGGCTGCGATCGCTCAATAGGGCAAAACGGCAGCCATGCAGGCGAGCGGTATCCAGCGCCAGATGGGCACCCAACAGATACTGGTCGGTAACGTCGTTCCCTTGCGCGTCGATCACTCTGGCCTGGTTGGCTATCACCTCAGCGCCATTAGCAGCGGCCGCAATCTCTGCTGGCGGGCGCGGCGTAGAGAAACCTGCGGCCAATTCGGGGCAGCACACCACCAATCGTCCCTCCTTTTGCCACTGCTGTAAGGTGGTATCGATAACGGTTTTGCTGGAGGCGTTATAACGTACGTTGAAACCGGCCAGGCAGGCACTGAGCAAGATTTTCGGCGGCATGAGGTGTCTTCTGTTGAGGGGGCGAAAGTGCGGCATCAAGGCTCACACGCGCGGCTTTATAATAGCAGCGCGGTTTAGCTTAATACCAGCCGTACCTCCCCACTATTTTGCTAACCCTGTGTTCTTTATCCACCGCGTTTTATGAGGGCAGTCACGGATCCGTGGCAAAGTTGATTATCGGCTTGTTAATGAAATTTAAATTTCATATAAATACATTATGATTTTTATTTTCCAAAAATAGGCAAGGGAGAAAACGATGAAACAGGTGCGCGTTGGATTGATCGGTACCGGCTATATTGGCCGCTGTCATGCTATCGCCTATGCACAGGCTGGCACGGTGTTCCCGCTGAAAGGGGAGTTGGTGTTGGAGATGTTGGCGGAGGTCACACCCGAGCTGGCAGCTCAGCGTGCGGCGGAGTTTGGCTTTGTGCGTTCAACCGGTGACTGGCGCGAACTGGTGGCCGATCCCGCCATAGACGTGGTGGATATCTGTGCCCCGAACTTCCTGCATAAAGAGATGGCCCTGGCGGCAATTGCACAGGGCAAGCATGTTTATTCCGAGAAGCCGCTGGCGCTGAATGCGCAAGACGCCGCCGAGATGGTGCAGGCCGCGCGGGCCAAAGGGGTCAAAACCCTGGTTGGGTTCAACTATATGAAAAACCCAACCAGCCAGTTGGCACGGGAAATCATCGCCAACGGTGAAATTGGCGAGGTGGTGCATTTTTACGGTACGCATAATGAAGATTATCTGGCCGACCCGCGTACGCCGATCGACTGGCACTGCCGCGAAGCCACCGCTGGGTTGGGGGCGTTGGGCGATCTGGCGGCGCATATCGTGAACATGGCGCATTATCTGGTGGGGGATATTGTCGCGGTATCGGGCGATATGCAAACCCTGATCAAACAGCGGCCCGATCCGAACAACCCGGCCAAGATGTGCCAAGTTGAAAACGAAGATCAGGCCAGCGCGCTGGTGCGCTTTGCCAATGGCGCGATGGGCACCATCGAAACCTCACGCATTGCCTGCGGGCGCAAAATGGGTCTGACTTATGTGGTGACCGGCACCAAGGGCACCCTGAGTTTCACTCAGGAACGCATGGCCGAACTGAAACTGTATCGCCATGATGAACCGGCGGAGCGGCAGGGCTTCAAAACCATCATGGTAGGGCCAAAGCATCCGGATTATGCCGCATTCTGCATCAGCGCCGGGCATGGTATCGGCTTTAACGATCAGAAAACGGTGGAGATCCGCGATCTGGTCAATGGCATTGCCGCGGGTGATCGGATGTGGCCTGATTTCGAGGAAGGCTGGAAGGTATCCTGCGTGCTGGATGCGATAGCCGCCTCTGCCGAACAGCGCCGCTGGCTGGATATCAACCGCGATTGACTCTGTGACTTGCATAGGCGGCTAACGAAACTGCAACTGATGCGTTATCTGTAGGGGTGCCGCATGCTGCGCCCGTTTATCTGCATGCTGCCCCTACTTGGCAGCATGCAAGGCCTTTGAACGGTTAAAATGCGAAGCAAGAACAGCCGAATGCGCCCCAGAAAGCATTCTCGTTGGAGATGGGAATGCTGGAACGGCGGGCAATGTCATGCTGGTGAGCATGAACGCCACAAGGGCCGCAACACTGGTGTGCCTGGCTTAATGCACCTACCTTGCTGGTGGTTGCGGGCGGTGCTGAGCGATAATGCCCCGCTACCTTGACCACCGGTGACCATTCAGGCAGTACCGGTAACGGCGGCGGAGAGAACGGCGAGAAACTGCCCGCAGCATAGACGACTTTGCCATCCACCACGGTCATGACCGACTCAATTCCCTTGATCTGCTCCTCTGGTACGCTGAAGTAATCCTGTGACAGTACGGCCATATCCGCCAGTTGTCCCACCTTGATCTGTCCCTTTTTCCCTTGTTCGGTAGAGAACCAGGCACTGCCTTGTGTCCAAAGCATTAATGCTGTTTCACGATCCAGACGAGCCTGATCGTCATACATTGCCATACCGCCGACCGTGCGGCCAGAAACCAGCCAGTACAGCGCTGTCCAAGGGTTGTAACTGGCGACGCGGGTAGCGTCAGTGCCTAATCCAACCGGCAGTTCTGCCGCCAGCATTTTGGCTACCGGTGGAGTCTGTTTGGTGGCTTCGATGCCATAGCGCTCGGCAAAGTATTCCCCTTGAAATGCCATGCGGTGCTGTACGGCAATGCCGCCCCCGAGAGCCTTCACCCGCTCGATATTACGCTCCGAGATGGTTTCTGCATGGTCAAAAATCCAGTGCAGACCGGCAAAGGGGATCTCGCGGTTAACCTTCTCAAACACGTTCAGCATCCGGCTGATAGATTCATCGTAAGTGGCATGTAGACGGAACGGCCAGCGGTGTTCCACCAGATGGCGCACCACGCGTTCCAGCTCATCCTCGGTACCTTCAGGCAAATCCGGGCGAGGTTGCAGGAAGTCTTCGAAGTCGGCCGCCGAGAACACCAACATTTCACCCGCGCCGTTATGGCGGTAAAAGTCCGTTCCCTGGCCGGGTTTGAGCATATCCGTCCACAGCTGGAAGTCTTCCAACTCCTGCTTTGGCCGTTGGGTAAACAGGTTGTAGGCGATACGCAGGGTCAGCTGTTGTTTATCGTGCAGTTCCGCGATGACCTGATAGTCCTCGGGATAGTTCTGGAAACCGCCGCCAGCGTCAATCGCGCTGGTCAGGCCCAGGCGATTGAGTTCGCGCATAAACTGGCGGGTGGAGTTTACCTGTTGTTCCAGCGGCAGCTTCGGCCCCTTGGCTAAGGTTGCGTAGAGGATCATGGCATTGGGCTTGGCGATTAACATCCCGGTTGGGTTGCCATTGCCGTCGCGCTGGATTTCGCCCCCTGGCGGGTTTGGCGTGTCCTTGGTGTAGCCCACCACTTTCAGCGCAGCGCGGTTAAGCAGGGCGCGATCGTACAGATGCAAAATAAATACCGGCGTGTCTGGGGCGGCGGCGTTGATTTCATCCAACGTAGGCATACGGCGCTCGGCGAATTGGAACTCGGTCCAACCGCCGACCACTCTGACCCACTGTGGGCTGGGTGTGCGCAGTGCCTGCTCCTTAAGCATACGTAAGGCGTCGGCCAGTGAAGGCACACCTTCCCAGCGTAGTTCCAGGTTGTAATTCAAACCACCCCGGATCAGGTGCAGGTGTGAATCATTCAGGCCGGGCACCGCCGTATGGCCGTGTAGGTCGATGATCTGGGTTTCCGGCCCGGCGTGTTGCATGACGTCGTTCTCACTACCGACGGCCAGAAACTTACCGTCCTTGATCGCCACGGCCTGAGCGGTGGGATTTTCGCGATCGACAGTATGGAATTTACCGTTGCTGATGATCAATGAAGCGGTGTGACTCATAGCGTTTTCCTTTAATGGCGGATGAGCCATTGATGAAATAGACGGGTAACCAACGGCATCCACAGGAATACCACCAGGGCGACAACGCTGGCATCATTGAGTAAATGTCCAGCCAGTGTGCCGCTCAGTTCCGGCAGCAGCTTGCCCCAAAACCAGGGCACCAGATTGGTTGAAGGGAAAATCACCAGCAGGGTGATTAAAAACTGTTTCCACTTGGCCGGTGGCCGCACGTTGGCGCTGGCAGGTGTGAACCAGAATTCGGCTCCGGGGCGGATCTCAATATGATCGCTACCCAGCAGCAGTGGGGTGACTTCTTCGATATATTTCAGACGCTGCGGCGAGTGGATCCAGCGGTATAAATTGTCCAGATTATCGAAGCGTACCAGCACCGTATAAGCTTGCTGGTTGCCGGAGGGGCGAATGACGTTAACGCCTAGATGGCCGTCAAACTGGGCGGCATCGGGCATGATGCGTTTTAACCAGGCTTCATAGGCTGGTTCCTGGCCGGGAGCCAGATGGTGAGTGATCACCAGCGTAACGTGTTGCTGATGGGACATGGATCCAGCTCCTGAAAAACCCCGGCGTGCGGCCGGGAGGCTAATGCGGTCAGTCAAGGTGAGCCCTGCGCGGTTTTACTTGCCGCTGCGAGCAGGGGCGTGATGCACCAGAGTGTAAGCATAGTCAACGCCCATCCCGTAGGCACCGCTGTGTTCACGTACCAGATCCATCACCGCATCGTAGGTTTCTTTGCGTGCCCAATCGCGTTGGTACTCAAGCAGCACCTGTTGCCAGGTCACCGGAACAGCCCCAGCCTGCACCATGCGATCGATAGCGCGCTCATGGGCATCCACCGAGGTGCCGCCAGAGGTGTCTGTGACCACATAAACCTCATACCCGGCTTCCAGTGCCATCAATGCCGGGAAGGTCAGGCAGACCTCGGTCCACAGGGCGGAGATCACCAGTTTTTTACGGCCGGTGGCCTCCACGGCTTTAACGAATGCCGCATCTTCCCAGGAGTTCATCGAAGTACGTTCAATCGGGGTGAGCTCTGGATGCACCGCCAGCAATTCCGGCCAGATATAGCCGCTGAAACTTTCGCTTTCGACAGAGGTAAGAATAGTGGGAACATTAAAGATGCTGCCGGCTTTGGCCAGCGCTACCACGTTGTTCTTCAGCTGTTGGCGATCGATATTGGCCACACCAAAAGCCATTTGCGGTTGATGATCGATAAAGATGAGTGCGGAATTTTTCGGATCAAGCAGTTGAAACTTCGACATAATATACCTTCCAATTGTATTACCGTGAATAAGACGGATGCGCTGTATCAATGGAATGAATGGTAGGTAGGTGCCGTTTTCAAAGATAGCGTAGAATTTTTACCTTCTTGTTAAGTTTTTTTATCTATGGGAGAAAGGGGTGAGACTAAATCTGGAAGCGCTATTGATCCTGGACGCACTGGATCGTCATGGATCATTTGCTGCAGCGGCAGCCGCGCTGTTTAAAACGCCTTCTGCCCTGAGCTACATGGTGCAGAAACTGGAGAGCGATCTGGCGATCACGCTGCTCGATCGCTCCGGTCACCGGGCAAAATTCACCGCTACCGGCAAGCTGATGCTAGAAAAGGGGCGGATATTGCTGCGTGCTGCGCAAGATCTGGAGCAGCAGGCGCGCTATGTAGAAAGTGGCTGGGAGAGCGATCTCACCCTGGCGGTGGATGCATCGTTCCCTTTTGCCCGGCTGCTACCGCTGATTGATGAGTTTTACCGTAATCACCACCACACCCGGCTGCGTTTCAGCCACGAAGTGCTGGCTGGCTCTTGGGAGGCGCTGATACACGGCTGTGCCGATATTATTATCGGTGCGATTTGTGAGCCGCCTTCGCGCTCGGGCTATGCTTTTAGCCCGCTAGGGCAGTTGGAGTATGTGTTTGCCGTCGCCCCGTACCATCCGTTGGCCGCCCAGCCGGAACCGTTGCAGAAAAGCACCATCCGCCAGCATCGCGCAGTGGTGGTTCATGACTCATCGCGGGTGAATTCACCGCAAAGTCTGCACGTGCTGGATGAGCAGGATCAACTGACGGTATTCAGTTTTGAGGCCAAATTGCAGGCGCAGTTGGCCGGTTTGGGCTGCGGCTATCTGCCTCATTATCTGGCAGAACCTTATCTGAAAACCGGCCAGTTGGTAGCGAAAAGCGTGGAAGCAGAGCGTGATAGCGACACTGCCTATTTCGGTTGGCGAGAAAGTGCTACCGGCTTGGCCAGCCTCTGGTGGCGTGAGCGGTTGCAAGCTTATGCCGTTACGGGGGAATGACGCTGAAGGTTGGCAAGGCAGGCTTATTCTTGCCTGCCAGGATTGTCTTCCATGCACCTAAGGTCATGATGCTGATTTTTAACTTTGCTTTACCACTTTTGTTATTTTGAGCGCCGATCCGCTTCGCTGATACTTAAGAAAATAGCCTCAGCGAGCCGGAAAATGCCCTCAGACAAACCCCATAGCCACTATCTGCACGGCGAACAACGAGCGTGGATCCAACAGCTTAACCGGCAATGGGTCTGGCGGCTGGAACTGCCGACCTGGGGAATTATGCTGCTGGTTTACGGTAGTTGGTTCGGTGTGGTGCATTACTGGCAGCAGCTTGGCCCCTGGCTGGGTACTCCGCTGCTGACTGTGGCGACCACTTGGTACCTCTCGTTGCAGCATGAGCTGATCCACGGCCATCCCACCCGCTGGCCTCGGCTCAACCAACTGTTCGGCCTGCTTCCCCTGGCGGTGTGGTATCCCTATGGGCTGTACCGTGACAGCCATATTCAGCATCATCGCAACGATCATCTGACCCAACCTGCCGCAGATCCGGAAAGTTACTATTTCAGCCGGGCGCAGTGGCAGCGTTTTCCTGTTTTGCTGCCTCTGTTGGCCAAGGTGCGTAACACCCTGATTGGGCGAGTCACGCTTGGCCCGGCATGGGATATTGCCGCCACGCTGGCCAATGCCTTGAAAGCCATACTGGCTGGGGATCTGCGGACTTTGGCGATGTGGCTGGTACAGGGTGCACTGTTGGTGGCTCTGCTTGCCTGGCTGCAAACGCAGGGCATTTCTGTCGCCTTTTATCTGCTGGCGGTGAGCTACCCGGCGCTGGGGTTGACCAAGATCCGTTCGTTTTATGAGCATCGTGCGGTGGACGCTCCGCAGGCACGTTCTATTATTAATGAGGCCTCTTGGCCGTGGCGGCTGCTGTTTCTTAATCTGAACTATCATTTAGTGCATCATGATTTACCCGGTTTGCCTTGGTATGGGCTGCGAAAAGTCTATCTGGCAGAGCAGCAGGCCTACCGGCAACGCAGCCAGGGGTTTGTGGTACAGGGCTATGGCAACTGGTTTGTCGATCATGCCGTGACGCCGATTGCCGTTGAAGTACACCCGTTTGAACAGGAGAGTGTCGGGAAACAGCATGTGATACGCTGGACACATACCGCGCAGGATTTTCCAATCGATCTGGCGAAATAGCCGGAAAGCATCATCAAAGAGGATAAAGCATGGCTATTACCCCATTACGCGCACGTTTTTTGGCATTGGCTTTGACCGTTCTGGCAGGAGCCAGCGGTGTTGCACAGGCGGCCGATACGGTACGCGTGGGTTCTAAAATTGATACCGAAGGCTCGTTGCTTGGCAATATCATTGTGCAGGTGCTGGAAGCCAACGGCATAAAAACCACCAACAAACTGCAGCTAGGCACCACCAAGGTGCTGCGTGGTGCGATCACCTCCGGCGAGATTGATATCTACCCGGAATACACCGGTAACGGTGCCTTCTTCTTCTCCGATGAAAAAGATCCGGCGTGGAAAAACGCTCAGGCCGGGTTCGAGAAGGTCAAAAAGCTCGACTATGACCAGAACAAGATCGTCTGGCTGGATGCCGCCCCGGCAAACAACACCTGGACGATCGCCGTTCGCCAGGACGTGGCACAGGCCAACCATCTGAAAACCCTGGCAGATCTGGCCAAGTGGATCAACGACGGTGGTAAGTTCAAACTGGCGGCATCGGCAGAGTTTATCGAACGCCCGGACGCACTACCGGCCTTCCAGAATGCTTATGGCTTCAAGCTTAATCAGGATCAGTTGTTGTCACTGGCTGGCGGTGACACGGCGGTGACCATCAAGGCGGCGGCGGAACAAACCTCTGGGGTGAATGCGGCAATGGCCTATGGGACCGATGGCCCGGTAGCCGCGCTGGGCCTGCAAACGTTGGAAGACCCACAGGGCGTGCAGCCGATTTACGCCCCGGCTCCGATTATTCGTGAGGCAACGCTGCAGCAGCATGCCAATATCGCCGAACTGCTCAAACCGGTATTCGCTACGTTAGACGGCCCAACCTTGCAGCAGTTGAACGCGCAGATCGCCGTAGAAGGCCAGGATGCCAAACAGGTAGCGGTCAATTACCTGAAACAGAAAGGGTTGATTAAGTAACCTTGATTTGACGACTGAATCTGATATTGCCTCTCATCCCAATGCTCTCCCACAGAGAGAGGATGCTGATACGGAGCATCGATTTAGGGCAGGATTCAATCTTTAAAACGTTTAATCCCTCCCCGCAGGAGATGGAAAGATGCGGCGTTGGGATTAGGTGCTGGAGCCCATTTGTGGCACGTTCAGTCCCCTCTCCCACAGAGAGAGGGAGCTGGTATAGAGCAGCCATTAAGGGCAGGATTCAATCTTTAGAACGTTTAATCCCCTCCCCGCAGGAGATGGAACGGATGCGGCATTGGGATTAGGTGCAGGAGCCCATTTGTGGCACGTTCAGTCCCCTCTCCCTGTGGGAGAGGGTTAGGGTGAGGGGACGTCAGCTTACGCGTAGCTATGCATTCTGCGCTTAACTGGCTGATTAGACCCTGGGAGTGATTTTGATTATTGTCTTGAAAAACCGCGTATTACTGACACTGTTTGTTTTGCTGCTGCTTGCGGCCTTTGGCCTGCCGTTCCTCAGTTATGCCCCTAATCGCCTGCTGTCTGGCAAGAGTATCTCTCTGATTTCACTGTTGCATGGCCCAGCGCTGTGGCTGCTGCTGCCATTACTGGCGTTGGCCGTGCTCAGCCTGTTAACCCCCACGCGCAATCGGGCGCGGCTGACCGCCTGCGTTGCCGCCGTTCTATTGGCGATGATCTTTTGGTTGAGCGGCTATACCGCGCAGCAACTGGCATTGCAGGGCTCGCCGTTGGCGCGGACTTCCTGGAGCAGCGGCTGTGCGTTAATGGCAGCATTGAGCGGCCTGATCGCCGCAGATGCCATGACGCGGATCACCCCCACACACCTGTGGCGCATTCTGGGTAACGCTTTGGTGATGCTACCTGCCGCGCTGCTGTTGTTTACCCATCAGTTGGACCAGCTTTCCCTGATGAAGGAGTACCACAACCGGCAAGAGGTATTTGACGCTGCGTTACTCCAGCATTTGACCATCTTGCTGGCTACCTTGGTACCGGCTCTGCTGATTGGCGTGCCGTTGGGGGTGCTGTGTTTTCGTTCAATCCGCTGGCAGGGCCCGATCTTCTCTACGTTGAATATCATCCAGACCGTACCATCCATTGCGCTGTTCGGCCTGTTGATCGCCCCGTTGGCCGGGCTGGCGGCGGCGCTCCCTTGGTTGGCTAACTTAGGCATCAGCGGTATCGGCATGGCCCCGGCGATTGTGGCATTGGTGCTCTATGCCCTGTTGCCGCTAGTGCGTAGCGTGGTCGCCGGTTTGCAAAGCGTGCCCGCCAGCGTGATTGAGTCCGCCAGCGGCATGGGAATGACGCGCGGGCAGATTTTCTTTGGCGTACAGCTGCCACTGGCATTGCCACTGTTCCTGACCGGCGTGCGGATCCTGGCGGTGCAAACCGTGGGAATGGCGGTGGTGGCCGCGCTGATCGGGGCAGGGGGTTTTGGTGCGATCGTGTTTCAAGGATTACTCAGCAGCGCGCTGGATCTGGTGCTGCTCGGGGTGATCCCGGTGATCGCCATGGCGGTGATCGTCGATTCGCTGTTTAAATTCATAATTTCAATGTTGGAAGTGACTGCCAGATGATTAACTTTGACCGGGTAAGCAAGATTTTTCAGGGGAAACCGGCGGTGGACGATCTCTCGTTGAGCATGGCGGAAGGGGAGTTTACCGTGCTGATCGGCACTTCCGGCTCTGGCAAATCCACCACTTTGAAGATGATCAACCGCCTGATCGAGCATGATAAAGGCAAGATCAGATTTGCCGGTGAGGAGATCCATAAGTTCAAGCCGCAGGATTTGCGCCGCCGAATGGGCTATGCCATCCAGTCGATTGGCCTGTTCCCCCATTGGACGGTGGAAGAGAACATCGCCACGGTGCCGCAGTTGCTGAAGTGGCCACGGGCACGGATCCGCGATCGGGTGACTGAGCTGATGGAGCTGCTGCAACTGGAGCCGGACCTGTTCCGCCGCCGCTATCCACATCAGCTTTCCGGCGGACAGCAGCAGCGGGTTGGGGTGGCACGAGCGCTGGCCGCCGATCCGGAGGTGTTGCTGATGGATGAACCCTTTGGTGCGCTCGATCCGGTTACCCGGGCCTCGTTGCAGGCGGAGATTGCCCGCATTCATCAACTTTCTGGCCGCACCATCGTACTGGTGACGCACGATATCGATGAAGCGCTGGGGCTGGCCGATCGGATCGTGCTGCTCGATCAGGGGCGAGTGGTGCAGCAGGGCACTCCGTTGGAGCTGCTGACCAACCCGGTGAATGATTTTGTGCGTGACTTCTTTGGCCGCAGCGATCGGGGGATCAAGCTGTTGGCGTTGGGCACGGTAGCCGAAAGGGTGCGGCCGGGCGAGGCGGAAGGGGAACCTATCCAGGCCATGATGAGCCTGCGTGAGGCGCTTTCGGTGTTTGTTGCCCGAGGCAGCGAACGTTTGCCGGTGGTTGACGAACAGGGGCAAGCGCTTGGCGTGTTGCATTTCAGCGATTTGATTACACACAAGGCGCTATCATGAATATCACGCGCTGGTGGCGCGATCCGCTGCCGTGGACATTTGCTCTGCTAGTGGCGTTGGTCTTCGGCATGAACCATCTGCACGGCCTGTTTGCCGCTTGGTTCCCACAGTTGGAGCGGCCGGTGTATCAGCAGGACAGCTTCTTCTCGCTGGTTGTTGCGCACTTATCGCTGGTAGCCGTATCGAGCCTGATTGCGGTAATGATTGGCGTAAGCGCTGGCATTGCGGTGACGCGCGCTGCCGGGAGGGAGTTTCGCTCATTGGTGGAAACCGTGGTTGCCGTTGGGCAGACTTTTCCACCGGTCGCGGTATTGGCGGTGGCGGTACCGGTAATGGGCTTTAGTGAACAGCCAGCGATTATTGCGCTGGTGCTGTATGGTTTATTACCGATCCTGCAAGGCACCTTGACCGGGATAGAGTCGGTTCCGGCGGGTACGCGTGAAGTGGCTCAAGGGGTGGGGATGAGCCGCTGGCAAGTTTTGTGGCGCGTTGAGTTGCCGTTGGCGGCCCCGGTGATCGTCGCGGGGATCCGTACTTCGGTGATTATCAATATCGGCACGGCGGCGATAGCCTCGACGGTAGGCACCAAAACGCTGGGAACGCCGATCATTATTGGCCTGAGTGGCTTCAATACGGCGTATGTGATCCAGGGAGCGGTGATAGTGGCGTTGTTGGCGATCATTACCGACATGCTGTTCGAACGCTGGGTAGGCTACCTCACCGCCTGGCGTCAGCAACGGCTGACTGTCTCATCTTCTGCGGGGTAACTTCCATGGCGATAGTCTCTTTACCGATGTACGGCGTTAGCCACCAACAGGTGGAACCGTTCTGGCAGGCGCTACGCGATAAGCTGCAGCAACTGGGTATGGCGGAGGTTCCCCAGACGCTGAGTTGGCCGCAGGATTTGCCGCAACACTGGCAACGGCCGGATCTGCTACTTAGCCAGACTTGTGGTTATCCATTGGTGACGGTGTTACCACAGGTACAGCTGGTGGGCATTTACCATTACCGCGTGGAGGGTTGCAGCGGAGCGAACTACAGCAGTTGGCTGGTGGTGCGTGAGGATGAACCGGCTGACCGTCTGGAAGATTTTCGCGATCGCGTGGTGGCGTATAACAGCCGTGATTCACAGTCGGGGTATAACAGCCTGCGAGCCTTGATTGCACCGTTGGCGCGAGAAGGGCGGTTTTTCCGCCAGGCGATCGCCTCTGGCAGCCACTATCGCTCATTGGAGATGATCCTGGAGGGGCTGGCGGATATTGCGGCTATCGACTGTATTAGCTTTGCCCTGTTGAAACGCGCACGGCCACAGGCCGTTACTGGGCTGAAGATTATTGGCCGTACCGCTGCGGTACCGGGCTTGCCGTTGATCACGGCTGCTGGAACGCCAGACTCACAATTGGCAATCCTGCGCACCGCGGCCAGCGCCATGGTCAACCATACGGCCAGTGAAAGCCTGCTGATCGGCGATTTTAGCCTGGTGTCGCGTGCCGCTTATCAGCGGGTGGCCGAGCTTGAAAGGCTGGCGGCCAACGCTGGCGTCACGGCGTTATAAAGCGGGTTATTTCGCTTGAATAGTGGCCGTTGGGGCGCTATCGGTAGCGGCATCGTTGGTGGTAGTGGTCTCTTCTTGTGGCGTGGTGGAACGGGTGTACATATTCAGCCCGGCCAGGAACACGCCGCTCAGAGAGCCGAAGGCACATAAGGCGATGACGATGAGGAACGCTTTTTTCCGCATAATGATTATTTCGCAGGTTGTCCAGAACAGCGGGAATTATAGCCCCTTCCCCGGGTGAAACAACACTCGTTTAATTGGGGGTATGCGGACTGCACCGATCCTCTGGTCTTTTTGGGCAGGATCAGGTTCGCAACTGAGGTTCAAAGGTTTTGCGAGGCGGATTCAGAACCCATTCGCTCATAATGTGCGCCAATGACAGCCTATGGTAGGTTTTTTATGTTAAGTCCAAGGATGACCGACATGAAAAAAGCCACCTCCACCCCGCATGATGCTATATTTAAGCAGTTTCTCACCCATCCAGACACGGCCCGTGATTTCTTGGAATTACATGTGCCGCCTGCCTTACTGCAGTATTGCGATCTGAACACGCTAAAGCTGGAACCCGGTAGTTTTATCGAGAGCGACTTGCGTGCCCATTACTCTGACGTACTTTACTCGTTGCGAACCGAGAGAGGGGATGGCTATGTGTACGTTTTGATCGAACATCAAAGCTCGCCCGACAAACATATGGCATTTCGTTTAATACGCTATGCCATTGCGGCAATGCAACGCCACCTTGAGGCAGGGTACGACCAGCTTCCTCTGGTTATTCCTATGCTCTTTTATCACGGTCAGGTGACGCCTTATCCCTATTCAATGAGTTGGTTAGAGGAATTCAGTGAGCCTGAACTAGCCAGGCAGCTCTATGCGGGGCATTTTCCGTTGGTTGACGTTACCGTCATTCCGGACGATGAAATCATGCAGCACCGCCGCATGGCCATTCTTGAGCTGTTACAAAAGCACGTACGCCAGCGCGACCTGGTTGAGCTGTTAGAACAACTGGTCACATTGTTGTTGGCCGGATACACTACTAAAGAGCAACTCATATCATTGGTGAACTATATGCTGTTGGTGGGGAAAGCAACCGAGCCGGAGACGTTGATCCGTGAGTTGGCCAGACGCGCGCCGCGGCATGAGGAGGAATTGATGACTATTGCAGAATATCTCGAGCAAAAAGGTTTCGAGAAAGGGATTAAGCAAGGCATGGAAAAAGGGCGGGAAACCGTGCTGGAAATAGCGAGTTCCATGCTGGCTGAAGGCTTTGATCGTGCCATGGTAATGAAGTTGACCGGTCTTTCCGCGGACGATTTGGCGCAAATCCGCCACTAACATAGGCGGTAGGTCTAGTGACCCCCGAGTTTATTATTCATTAGTGGTTAGGCTGAGGCTGGAATAACAACTAGCAGACCTAACCTCCCCCTTGGGGAGAAGTTAGGAGTAATGCCTTACTTGACGGCTGGTTGCACCTTGGCCGGGCGGGCAAACAGGTATTTACCCAGCGTCACCAATACCACCGCCGAGACGATAATCACCAACGCTAGCCACTCGCGCGGACCCAGGGATTCGCCAGCAAAGCCGACGCCGAGCAGCACCGCCACCACCGGATTAACATAGGCATAGCTGGTCGCTACCGCCGGGCGTACGTTTTTCAGCAGGAACATATAGGCGCTGATCGCCAGCATTGAACCGAAAACAATCAGATAACCGAGCGCCATAAAGCCGCTGAAGGTGGGCATTTTATCCAAATGCTCACCGCTCAGTTGGCTGGCGATGGTCAGCACCACGCCGGCCACCAGCATTTCTGCGGCACCGGCCATTGGCCCGGCAGGGAGCGAAATGCGTGAGCCGAGTACCGAACCAAAGGCCCAACTGGCGGAAGCCAACAGGATTAACAGCGCGCCGGTCGGGTTACCCACCAGGTTATTGCCGGTGTTGAGCAACACAATGCCCACCAGTCCAAGGGCGATGCCTGTCCATTCCAGCTTAGTATTGCGGATACCCCAAAACATGCTGAAGCAGAGGGTGAACAGCGGAACCGTTGCGACCATCACCGCGGCAATGCCTGAGGGCACATCCTGATGCTCGGCAACCGTGACCAGGCCGTTACCCACGGCCAGCAACAGAATGCCAATGGTGCCAGCGGCGACCCACTGTTTCAGAGTGGGCAGGGCATGTCCCCGCAGCAACAGGAAAACGAACAGAATGATACCGGCAATCAGAAAACGAATGCCCGCCATCATCAAGGGAGGCCAGCTTGCCACTCCCACTCGGATAGCGAAGTAGGTCGATCCCCAGACAATATATAACGTAAACAGCGCCCCGATTAACGGCAGGAGATGACGATTTTGTTGGCTCAGCATGGGTTTTTATTCGATAGGGTGAAAAATCGTTAGGACACTCAGTAAACCTTAAGGCATGGCCGATAAGCAATGCTTTTCTACCCGTTTAGTCGTGTCGTGGTACCGGGGGAGGCTGCCAGTCCCTGGCCTACAATCAAGGAATTACGACTGAGAGATCTGGTAGGCGCAGCGGCGGGCACCGGTAAGAATATGTTCGCTGCGCTCAACCTTGGCTTGCAGCACCTCGGTAAATACGTTCAGCTCGGCGCGGCAAAATCCTTGGCATACCGCCGCGGCGCTGCAGATGGGGCAGTGGTTTTCCACCAATAGAAACGCGCCGTCTTTTTCTTCGCTCCACTCGGCCATATACCCTTCACGGCAACGGATGGCCGCCAGACGAGCAACACGTTCACGTAAATCGGCTGCACCGATCATCGCCTGTTTATAATTAATTCGGGTCTCCTGCTCTCGGCTGTCGATCAGCAGGTCCATCGCCTGTTCACCCAGTTTGTCACGCACCGTGCGTAACAGTTGGGCGGTTAATTCGGCATGGGCGTCGGGAAAGTGGGCGTTACCTGCTGCGGTCAACTGCCAGAGCTGTACCGGGCGGCCAACGCCACGGGTTTCGGCCTTGGCTTCCACCAGGCCTTCTTTTGCCAGCTTGACGAATTGCTGACGAGCGGCTTCACCGGTGGTGCCGAGTACTTTTCCCGCTTCTGAGGCTTGCTGCGGACCGTGGGTTTTCAACAGCTTCAGCAAGCGGTCACTGACCGAATGTGCGGTGCATTCGCCATTTTCCAAGTTAATTCTTGACATATTACAGCGCCTCGCCCTTAATTATTCCAAGATATTGCTTGTTAAATTTAGCCTAATAGCAAGATCAACTCAATGCCATTCCTCTGAAAACAGGACGATAACCGTGATAACCGATGATAATAGCCGTTGGAGCGATCTCTTTTCCGGCAAAAATGCCGCCAGTGCCATCGCACTGTCGCTCGGGGTCGCCTTGCATGCGATCAATATTCTGGTGGCGACCACCATTTTACCGTCAGTGGTGCAGGACATCGGTGGGTTGGATCTCTATGCCTGGAACACCACCCTGTTTGTGGTGGCCTCGATATTAGGCTCGGCGCTGTCGGCACATTTGCTAAGTGGCTACGGGGCGCGTAGTGCTTATCTGGTGGCGTCGCTGTTCTTCATCGTGGGCGCAATGCTGTGTGCGCTAGCCCCCTCCATGCCGGTGATGTTGATTGGCCGCACGGTACAGGGGTTTGGCGGCGGCCTGATCTTTGCACTGTCCTACGCGATGATTAACCTGGTGTTTGAACAGAAACTCTGGCCACGCGCTATGGCGCTAATCTCCGCGATGTGGGGGATCGCCACGTTGGTGGGCCCTGCCGTCGGCGGGATTTTTGCCGAATTGAACGCCTGGCGCTGGGCGTTCGGTATTCTGTTGCCGATCATGGTGCTGTACGCTGCCTTTACGTTCCGTATCCTGCCCAAAGGTAAACCGCAGCAGCGGCCAACGCCGTTACCGCTGATGCAGTTGCTGCTGCTGGCTGGCGCGGTATTGGTGGTATCGGCTGGCAGCCTGGCAGATAGCGGTTGGTTAAACGTGGGCGGCATCGTGCTGGCGTTGCTGTTGTTGATTGGGTTAATCCGGCGTGAGGGACATTCTCGCGCCCGCCTGCTGCCACATCAGGCACTGCGTCGTGGTTCAGCGCTGGCTTCGTTGTACGTTACGGTAACGCTATTGGTGATCGGCATGACCAGCGAGATCTTTGTGCCTTACTTCTTGCAAACCTTGCATGGTCAGTCACCGCTGATTTCCGGCTATATCGCAGCCACTATGGCAGCGGGTTGGACCCTCTCAGAAATCCTTAGCTCCGGTTGGCGCGGCATGGGGATCCGTCTGGCGATAATCAGCGGGCCGATCCTGGTACTGCTTGGTTTGCTGGGGTTGGCAGTGCTGATGCCAATTCCTTCTAACGGCCACTGGCAGGCGCTGGGGCCGATCGTGCTGGCTTTGACGTTGGTCGGTTTCGGTATCGGTTTTGGCTGGCCGCACCTGCTGACACGCATTTTGCAGGTGGCCCCTCAGGCCGATAAGGATATCGCCGGGGCTTCCATCACCACGGTGCAGTTGTTCGCCACGGCGTTTGGCGCGGCATTGGCGGGGATGGTCACCAACCTGGCCGGATTTACCACGCCGGGTGGCATTGAGGGCGCGGCCTCTGCTGCTCATTGGCTGTTCCTGCTGTTTGCCTTGGCCCCGCTGTTGGCGATCTACAGTGCCTGGCGCAGTGCGGCCATTAGCCAGCCAGCCGAGGATCCGAGCAATTTTGTACAAACGCCTGGTTCAGGTGAGTGCTAGAATGCTTTTCATTCAGCGGGGAAGGTTAGTATGGCGAAGAGCATGAGCCGGAAAGGGCGTCAGGAACAGGCTAATTTCATGCACGTCGACGATCTCGGCGGGCTGGAAGTGTTGCAGGCCACCTATCGCCACCAGACCTTCTCCCGCCACAGTCACGAGGGTTTCTGCGTAGGCGTGATTGACGAGGGGGCCCAGCGTTTTTACCGTACCGGCGGCGAGCATGTCGCGCCGTTGGGCAGTGTGATCCTGGTCAACGCCGATGATATCCATACCGGTAGCTCTGCCAGCGAAGACGGCTGGTCCTATCAGGCCATGTACCCCAAACCGGAGCTGTTGGCGTTCTTATCCCGCGATCTGAAAACCGTCGCCGGGGCCGCGCCCTATTTCCCTAATCCAGTGGTGCAGGATGCCGGGCTCGCCGGGCAATTACGCTTAGCCTTTGGCATGATGCGCAGTAACGAAAACCGCCTAGTGAAAGAGACATTGGTGTTTTCGGCGCTGACCTGGTTAATGCTGTGCCACGGCAAAAGCCGCATAGAGCCTGCCACGCAAAGTAAGGCGCAAAGCCAGATAGCGCGGATCAAAGCCTTCCTGGATGATTTCCCCGAGGCTAATATCTCCCTGCTGGAATTGGCAGAGAAGGCCGGGCTGAGCCCTTATTATCTGCTGCGTCAGTTTCAACAGGCGACCGGTTTGCCGCCCCATGCCTATCAGATCCAGGCGCGTTTACGTAAAGGGCGCCAGCTTTTAAGGGCGGGCAATGGCGTGTTGGAGACGGCACTGGCCTGCGGTTTTCACGATCAGAGCCATTTCCACCGTCATTTCCGCAAGTCCATCGGCGTGACGCCCGGTGACTACGTCAAATCGTTGAGATAAATACGCAAGCGGATACAATACTCGCCCTCTTTCCTGCGCTATTCTACTCCTTCGTTCGAAGGAGAAAATAATGACTTACCAATCAACACTCACGGAGCCGCCAACGTTGCGCCTGCGCCCGGCCTTGCAGGGTGCGGTGGCGATCCTGCCGCTGTGCCTGGCGGTATTGCCCTGGGGGATCCTGGCAGGGTCAATGGCGATCCAGAGTGGCCTGACGGCGGCAGAGGGGCTGGGGATGTCGGCGATTGTTTTTGCCGGGGCCTCCCAACTGGTGGCGATGGGGATGATCAAGACCGGTGCCGGTATGCTGGCGATCCTGATTTCTACTTTTTTTGTCACCGCCCAGCACTTCCTCTACGGCCTGCGCCTGCGGGAATGTATTGCTCCGCTACCATTGAGATGGCGTGTCGCACTGGCGTTTTTGCTGACCGATGAGCTGTTTGCCCTGACCGGCGATCATGGCCCGGCACGCTTTAACCGTTGGTATGCATTGGGGGCAGGGCTGGCGTTCTATTTGAGCTGGTTCTTTGCCACCTTGCTCGGCGTAGTGGCGGCCAGCAGCATCGATCTGGATCGCTACGGGCTTGATTTCTCGATCGCCGCGACCTTTATCGCCATCATTGTGCCGCTGGTACGTAATCTGCCGGTGCTGGCCTGCGTGTTGACATCCCTGGTGCTGTCGATTGGTTTGCACCATTATCAAGTGCCTGGGGCATTGATTATTACCACCGTGGTGGCGATGCTGGTTGGGCTGCTGTGCAGCAGGGGGAAAGAATGATCTGGCTGACCATTGTGTTGATGGGCGTGATCGTCTTCTTCAACCGCTACTGTTTCCTGGCACCTGGCCTGCCGGTGCGCTTATCGCAACGGATGAGAACTTTGTTGAGCTTCTCGGTACCCGCGGTACTGACCGCCATCTGCGGGCCAATCATCGCTTTCAACGGGGATGAGTGGCGTGCACTGCCCGAAAACCCTTATCTATGGGGAGCCGTGTTCGCCATTGTTCTGGCCGTTTTCCTGCGTAATACGCTGGCTGTCGTGGTGCTGAGTATGCTGATGTTTATTCTGCTACGTACACTGCTGTAACCCACGCCCCACAATTTTCCCCCTGGATCAATCAGGGGGAGAGCATCACATTGCCATTGTCATTTCAAACTGACGCAACGGATCTTCGCGCCAGCCAAGGTGCTGGAAGAAGGGAGCGATGTCGTCTGGGACAAACACATTGGCCGACAGCGCCAGTGGGGCAAACTGTGCTTGCAGCGCTTGCAACAGACGGCGCGCCTGGCCTTGGCCGCGTAGCGCTGGTGGCACATAAATCATGCGTAGATGGCACTGTTGTGCGCCCGGCATCACCAAAGCAAAAGCCTGCTGGTCCAGAGTGAAGGCGCGTGGGGTACCGGGCAGCTTGTACAGTGACTCTGGGGCGATCAGCCACGGCAAGCCATGCTGGCCGTCGGCGGTCATTTGCTGGGCAAGTGCCAACGGGTCGATCGGTTGCAAGGCTGCCGAGGGTTCCGGGGTTGCCAAGGGGGCGTGAAATCCCAATAGCGTACGGGTGATGGCCAAGCCAGCCTGTTGATACAGCGCCAGTGCCGCTTGATTACCGGCGATCACTTCCAGCGAAAGCTGGCGATCGCCTCGCGTATGGGCATCCGCGATAATGCGTTGCATCAACGTCCTGCCTAACCCTCTGCCACGCATTTCCGGGCGGATAGACAAGGCCGCTACACGGCTATGTTGACCCCGGCGCGCGATCAAGGCCAGAGCCACCGGGTGCTGCTGGTGGGTGACGATAATGCTGTGATTCAGGCTGAGGTCTTCGGCGGCAAAGCGGCTGCTAAAGGTTTCGCCGTCGATCACAAAGGGAACAATGTAGTTCTCAAAACAGTGGCTGAGTATTTGCGCCAACTGCATACTGCTGTAGGGCAAGGCGGTGTGAAACTCGAACTGACTATCGATAGGCATGACGGTTCCAAAGCAAATAACCAAAGCTATACATTTAGCCGGGAATAGATTAACAGGCAAGCTTTACGCTACAAACCTGTGGGGGGGGGAACATGTTCGAAAGTAGGGGGCGCCGCATGCTGCGCCCGTCTAATAGCAGGCTCTGCAGTTTCGGTGGCATGTGTGGTTCTGGCTGAAGAGTCGTGATGAAAAAGCCGGGCGAGTTCACCCGGCGAAGTCACTTGAGAAATAGCCGTAGCTATAAATTGCAGTAGTGGTTATGTGTCACAGCGTAAATCAGAACTGATAGGTCAGAGCCACGGCAATCACGTCGTCGGTTTTCAGACCTAGCTTGTTGTTGTCATCGAGCTGGTTGATTTTATAATCCACATAGGTGGACATGTTTTTATTGAAGTAATAGTAAGCACCCACATCAATATATTTCACCAGGTCGGTGTCACCGATATTTTCAATGTCTTTTGCCTTAGACTGGACATAAGCCAGTGACGGGCGTAGGCCAAAGTCGAACTGATATTGCGCAACCACTTCCACGTTCTGGGTTTTATTGGCAAACCCGCTTACGGAGGTCGCGGCATTATTAATGGTCGCAGTGCCGGAAATTGGCGTCAGGTTATGAGTTTCGGCATAGGTAGCGGCCAGATACACGCTGTTGGCGTCGTATTTCAGGCCTGTTGCCCACACGTCGGCTTTATCGCCCTTGCCATAGCTGCTCTGTTTCTGGCCGGTAGTCCGGTTAGAAGAGGCATAGGCGGCCGTAACGCTGACGCCATCGATGATCTCGTAGCTGGAAGACAGACCGAAGCCGTCGCCGTTAGCTTTGCTGCTGGCACGGCCATCGTTTTCGTTCTTGCCTTGGTACTGCAACGCAAACTTCAGGCCGTCGACCAAGCCGAAGAAGTCGTTGTTACGGTAGGTAGCCACGCCGTTGGCGCGCCCGGTCATAAAGTTGTCGGTTTTGATATAGGTATCATCGCCAAATTCCGGCAGCATATCCGTCCAGGCGGCAACGTCGTAAATAACGCCGTAGTTACGGCCATAGTCGAATGAACCAAAGTTTTTCACTTTCAGACCAGCAAAACCAAGACGGGTTTTAGTATCTTTAGTGCCATCCGATTCGCTATGGTTGGCGGCGATCTGATATTCCCACTGGCCATAGCCGGTCAGCATATCGTTAATCTGGGTTGCCCCTTTAAAGCCGATACGTACGTAGGTTTTATCACCATCATTGCTGGTATCGTCAGAGAAATAGTGCAGTGCTTTTACCCGGCCATAAAAATCAAGCTTATTGCCATCTTTATTGTAGATCTCTGCTGCCTGTGCAGTCTGGGCAATGAAAAGTGCCGCAATAACGGCAAGAAGATTAGGTTTCATGGTGTTCCCTGCTTTATATGATTGAAAGACGTTTATCATCAGCTGTATCGCTGTTTTACTTTGCTGCCGGAGTTAGCGCAGCGCAGATTTTTTACCGCAGTTGTGTGATGTATTTATGACAGGTCAGGTAAATGGATATTGAATAGTGAAAAATAACCCAGGAGATGCATTTTTTGTTGCAGATGAGCGGGGTTCTGTTGTGCAAACATGCGAGATTATGCGCAAAAAATTCGATGTCCCACTGTGGGAGAAGGGGCCTCCTTGAGGTGCGTTTCGCAATGTTGACCAGCCAATCGTAACTCGGGCTGACGCCGCGGACGGTCTGTGGGACAATAGCGCCATCATTTCGTTTAGATAAGAGTTGAATGGCGCTTTCCCCCGCAGTTAAAGATCAGATCGGCCAGTGGTACAAAGCCCTGCAGCAGCAAATACCGGATTTTATTTCGCGTGCCCCTCAGCGGCAGATGATTGCCGAAGTGGCGAAGACCCTGGCCGGAGATTACCCACGCCATCTGGCGATCGAAGCGCCAACCGGCGTGGGTAAAACGCTCTCGTACCTGATACCGGGTATTGCCGTTGGCCGTGCCGAAAGCAAACCTCTGGTGGTCAGTACCGCCAACGTGGCGCTGCAGGATCAGATCTACAGCAAAGATTTACCGCTGTTGAAAAAGATCATTCCCGATCTGAAATTCACCGGCGCGTTTGGCCGTGGGCGCTATGTTTGCCCGCGCAATCTGGCGGCGATGAGCACCGACGTGGTCGAGCAGGGCGATCTGATGCTGTACCTGGACGAAGACGAGCTGGCGCCATCTAGCGGTGAAGAGCAGGCGCTGTGCCAAAAGCTGGCGAAAGCCCTGGCGCGCCATGAATGGGATGGCCTGCGCGATCACTACCAGCTATCGATCGATGACCCCCTATGGGGCAAGCTGAGTACCGACAAGGCCAACTGCCTGGGGCGCAACTGCCACTATATTCGTGAATGCCCGTTCTACATCGCCCGCAAAGAAATTGAAACCGCCGACGTGGTGGTAGCCAACCACGCGTTGGTGATGGCGGCGCTGGAAACCGAGTCGGTATTGCCGAACCCAAAAGAGCTGCTGCTGGTGCTGGACGAAGGCCATCATTTGCCGGAGGTGGCACGGGATGCGCTGGAGATTGACGGTGAGATCACCGCGCTGTCAACCAACCTCCAGCTCGATATGATCGTGCGCCAGGTAGAACAGTGCATGACACAGTACCGGCCAAAGAACCCGCCGGGGTTGGCCAATAGCGAACGGCTAAAAAACCACTGCGAAGAATTGCGCGAGCTGATCCAGATTTTTGAGCACCAGGCCAATGCCTACCTGCCGCCAGATAGCGGTAACGCCGAATATCGCTTCGAAATGGGCGAACTGCCAGCGGAGATGGTTGAGATCTGCGCGCGTCTGTTCAAACTGACGGACGGCCTGCGCGGCCTGGCCGAATTTATTCTTAACGACCTCACCGAGCAGACCGGCAAGCACGACATTGTGCGGTTGCATCGTACCATCATCCAGATGAGCCGCACGCTGGGCTACCTTGAAGCGATGAGCAAGCTGTGGCGGCTGGCGGCGATGGATAAATCCTCCAACGCGCCGATCTCCAAATGGATTGCGCGTGAACTACGCGATAACGTTACCCATCTTTATCTGCATTGCGTGGGCATCCGCGTCAGCGATCAGTTGGAAAAACTGCTGTGGCGCAAGGTGCCGCACGTGGTGATCACCTCGGCAACGTTACGTTCATTGAATAGCTTTTCGCGGCTGCAAGAGATGAGCGGGCTGAGCGAAAAAGCGGGCGATCGCTTCGAAACGCTGTCTTCGCCGTTTAATCACGTCGAACAGGGTAAAATCGTCATTCCCAAAATGCGTTTTGAACCGGCGATGGCCAAAGAGGCCGAGCATCTGGAAGAGATGGCGCGCTTTTTCCGTGGCGAGCAGGCCAGCGGCCAGCATAAGGGAATGCTGATCCTGTTCAGCAGCCACCGTGCGATGCAGACCTTCCTCAGCTATGTCACCGATCTGCGTCTGATGTTACTGGTGCAGGGCGATCAGCCACGCTACCGGCTAGTGGAAGAACACCGTAAGCGGGTAGAGAAAGGCACTGCCAGCGTGTTGGTCGGGCTACAGTCATTTGCCGAAGGTTTGGATCTGAAAGGTGAACTGCTGACCCAGGTGCATATCCACAAGATAGCTTTCCCGCCGATCGACAGCCCGGTGATCCTAACCGAGGGCGAATGGCTTAAATCCCTCAATCGTTATCCGTTTGAGGTGCAGAGTTTGCCAAGCGCGTCGTTTAACCTGATTCAACAGGTGGGCCGCCTGATCCGAAGCAACGAGTGCCACGGTGAAATCGTGATTTATGACCGCCGCCTGTTGACCAAGAGCTATGGCTCACGCCTGTTGGCGGCGCTGCCGGTGTTCCCGATCGAACAGCGCGAGGTGCCGGAAGCGGACAAAGCCCATAAGGCGGCGTTAAAATCTGCGGCAGAAGCCACCAAAAAAGAGAAAAAGCGCAAAAATCCGTTTGCTCGCCGCCGTACCCGCTAACAAATGTATTCTGGCAAAACAACTTTCTAGCTACTATGGATCTTGCTTTTAAACCTCTTTGTACAGGTGATTTATGGTGGAAATATCTACGTTGTTGCTATTCGCCGGTGCCTGTCTGGCGCTGACGGTGACTCCTGGCCCGGATATGCTGCTGATCGCTTCCCGAAGCCTAAGCCAAGGGAGAAGCGCTGGTTTCGCTTCTCTGGCCGGGATACAACTGGGAACCTATTGCCACGCGTTGGCGGCGGCTCTGGGCCTTTCACAGCTGTTTGTCGCGCTGCCGCTGGCCTATGATGCGGTACGTTTGTTAGGGGCGGCCTATTTACTGTATCTGGCATGGAAAACGCTGCGTTCAGGCAGTAGTTTGCAGGCCTCCGCCGGGTTACAGGCCGTATCAGTAAGACGAATTTTCCAGCAGGGATTGTTGACCAATATTCTCAATCCGAAAATGGCGCTGTTTGTGCTGGCGTTGTTCCCGCAGTTTATCAATCCGCAGAGTGGTTCCGTGGTGGCTCAGATGCTGATTCTGGCCACTATCTTGAACGCTATTGGTCTGGTAATTAACGGTGCCGTGATCCTGGTGGTAAACCGTTTAAAAAGCCGCTTTACTGGCCGCCAATTCAGCGCTCGTTGGCCGAACTATTTGTTGGCAGGGGTATTTGCCGGGTTGGCTTGCAAGCTTATTTTCGATAGTCGGAAATAAGCTTCAGAGCATTGCTTCAAACGCGGCACTGGCTAGGCAATCAGGCTGTGCGCTGTACATGACCAGCCGCAGGTGGTTTTCTTCGTCGACAATAAACGAGGCGTGTTCAAACGTTACTTCGCCTGCCCCTGCAACCAAGAAAGTGCGTTGCCCCTGGCAGCGGCCATGAATATCGTGCTGCTGCCACAGTTGGCGAAATTGGGGTGAAACATCGCTCAGAGCCTGAATGCGTTGCAACATGGTGGCATCTTGCGGGGCGCGGGCGTAATCACGGCGAAAGCTGGCCAGGATTTGCGGGGCCTGCTCCTGCCATCCCATCAACCGTTGATTGAGTTCGGGATCGGCAAACAGCATCCACAGCATATTGCGCTGTTCCGGCTGACGTTCATTGATGGCAAACAGGCAGTCTGCCGCAGGGTTCCAGGCGATAATATCCCAGCTCAGGTTCATCACATAGGCCGGGCGGAGCGTAAGATCGTCCAGCAAGCGGCGTACCAAGGGGGTAACCTGGCACCATTGATGGCCTGCTACCACCGGGGGCCGCTGATGCGCCAGTAAAAACAGATGATAACGTTCGGTCGCATCCAGCTTCAGAACCCGTGCCAGATCCTCCAGAAACTCCACCGAAGCGTTGATTTCCCGCCCCTGTTCCAGCCAGGTGTACCAGGTCAGGCCCACGCCAGCTAATGCGGCAACCTCTTCACGTCTTAGACCAGGCGTACGCCGCCGCGTACCGCTCGGCAGGCCAACGGCCTGGGGAGAGAGTTTTTCACGCTTCATACGCAGAAAATCTGCCAGCTCTTGACGGGTGCGGTTAAGGGTACGTGGTGGCATCGGCGGGTCCTGTTACTCTTAGTAATAGTATAACTGGCTATATAGTAACAGTTTAAAGGATGTTCCATACTGCCGCCATCATGATATCAGGGGGCGTTATGGAACAGGGTTTTTCTTACAGTAAGGCTGGATTACCCGGGCTGCCGGTGTTGCTACTCGGTGGGTTCGTCACTATGTTCGATTTGTTTGTGGTTAACGTGGCGGTGCCGGTGATCCAGCAACAGTTCAACGCCAGCTTTGCAGAGGTTGGGCTGATTATTGCCGGTTATGAACTGGCTTTTGGCATTTTACTGATTGCTGGCGGGCGATTGGGTGACCGCTTCGGTCGGCGGCGTATGTTTAGCTACGGTATGTTGGCTTTTGCACTGACCTCAACGCTTTGCGGGCTGGCGGGTTCGCTGTGGGTCCTGATTGTTGCCCGCTTTTTGCAGGGTGCAGCGGCCGCGCTGCTGTTTCCACAAATTTATGCCTTATTGCGCGTGCTGTATGGTGAAGAGCAGCGGCGGCGAGCCTTTGCTCGTTTGGGGATGACGCTGGGGTTGGCGGCGGTTTGTGGCCAGGTGTTAGGTGGTTTTATTATCGAGGCCAATATTCTGGGCAGCAGTTGGCGCATGATCTTTCTGATCAACCTGCCGATTGGCGTGCTGGCGGTGATGGCGGCGCGACGCATTCCTGAGTCCAGACTGGCGCAGGCCCAGCGGCTGGATGCTAAAGGCCTGCTGCTGGCCGCTGGCGGTTTGCTGCTGTTACTGTTCCCGTTACTGGAAGGCCCATCGCGCCACTGGCCTTGGTGGACTGTGCCGATGATGGTGCTGGCGGTGGCGCTATTAGCTTGGTTTATGCGCTGGGAACGGCAACTTGCCCGTCACTCCGGTGATGCGGTGCTCGATCCGGCGCTATTTCGCCAAGGTCATTTTGGCCGTGGCTCGGCAATTGTGCTGGCGATTTACTCCACCGCATCCTCATTCTTTCTTTGTTTTGCCCTGCTGTTACAGGCCGGAATAGGGCTGACGCCGTTCCAGGCGGGTTGCCTGTTCGCTCCGGCCAGCGCCGCCTTTATGCTGGCCTCCTTTTTGGCTCCGGGCTGGGTGCAACGCTGGGGGAATATTGTGTTGGCTGGCGGGGTGGTGGTCTACGCCAGTGGCATGGTATTGCTGGTGGTGGAGGTGCTATGGGGACGGGCGTTCAGCCATCCGTTACAACTTTTACCCGGCCTGATGATTTTGGGCTTTGGTCAGGCATTGAGTATGACGCCCTTGCTTAATTGGGTGCTTGGCCTGGCGAAGGAGCATCAGGCCGGTATGGTGGCAGGCTTGGTGTCAACGGTTCAGCAGGTAGGGGGGGCTCTGGGGATTGCGGCCAGCGGTATGTTCTTTGTTCCGTTGCTGGCCGGGGGGGCAGAGCCACAGCACTATGCCAGAGCCTTTGCTGGTGCTATGGGTTACAACTTGCTGGCGATGCTAGTTGCCTTGGTGTTGCTGCTCTACACCCACCGGCAGCTAGGCAGGGGCGGTTAAAGCATTATCGCGCCGGTTTGCCCGGCGCTGCGTTGTAGTTTATCAGCTATCACCGGAACTCCACTGCTACGGCGATCGCTGCCATAGCGACATAGCTCCCCATTTTTCATGCCATGTATGACGGGGAATACATCATTCTATTCTATGCTTGCGGATACTGCCTTAATCCACTAGATCTCGCTATATCCGCAAGCTCTCAGCAATAAAATAAGGAGAACGTCAGCCATGTACCAGATAGCGTCATTCCGTGAAGATGATTTGGACGCCCAGATAGCTTTGGTTCGCGCCAATCCGTTGGGGTTGATCATCAGCCAAGGGCCACAAGGATTGATGGCGGATCCGATCCCCTTTCTGATAGATACCGATGAGCAGGGGCAGCTGACACTCAGGGCGCATTTATCGCGAGGTAACCCACATTGGTCGGTGCTGCAAGCCGGGCAAGAATGCCTGGTAGTATTCCAGGGGGCCGAAGGCTATATCTCGCCGGGATGGTATGAAACCAAGCGGCTCACTGGCAAAGCGGTGCCGACATGGAATTATGCCGGCGTACACATGTGGGGAACGCCAATGGTCACGCAAGATAGCGCCTGGCTGCGTCAGTTGCTGACGGAACTGACGGCGGTGCATGAAGGCAACCAGTCGCAACCTTGGCGTCTTGACGATGCGCCTGCGGAGTATATTGCCGCCAATATCAAAGGCATTATTGGCATCGAAATCACCGTCACCCGGCGTGAAGGGAAATGGAAAATGAGCCAGAACCGCAGCGCTGGTGATATCGACGGGGTGATCGACGGCCTGCGAGCCGGTGACGATTGCCAGCAGCAACTTGCCGATGAGGTTGAGCGCCGTCGCGGATAAGGTATGCTTATCGCAAACCGAATCAGCGGAGCGAGCGATGGATTACAGCAAAATTATCAAAGAAATAGGCCGTGGCAAGAACCATGCGCGCGATCTGGATCGGCAAACGGCTTTTGAGCTCTATCAGGCGATGCTGGCCGATGCCGTGCCGCCAGTGGAGTTGGGAGCCATCCTGATTGCCATGCGTATCAAGGGAGAGGCCGAGGAGGAAATGCTCGGCTTCTATCAGGCGATGCAACAGCAGGTAATGCGGCTGCAACCCCCGCAGGGCCGCCCGATGCCGGTGGTGCTACCCAGTTACAATGGTGCTCGTAAACAGGCCAACCTGACGCCATTACTGGCGCTGTTGTTGGCCAAAGTCGGGCTGCCGGTAGTGGTTCACGGTGTCGTGAACGACAGCACGCGTGTCACCAGCGCAGAGATTTTCCGTGAGCTTGGGGTGCCGTGGTCTGAAGATCCTCAGACTGCCCAACAGCGTTTGGACGGCGGAGATGCGGTGTTTATCCCAGTGTCGGCGCTTGCGCCAGCGTTGGAAAACCAGCTTGGCTTACGTTGGAAGATGGGCGTGCGTAACAGCGCCCACACGCTGGCAAAATTGGCGACGCCATTTGGTGAGCAGGACGTGCTGCGCATCGCCAGCGTTTCTCATCCGGAATACGTCGAGCGCGTTGCCTCATTTTTCTGCCAGATCGGTGCACGGGGATTACTGATGCATGGCACCGAAGGGGAGGCTTACGCCAATCCGCAACGCTGTCCAAAAATCCACTATATCGTCGGTGGTGAGCAGCAGATTTTGCTGGAACGGCCAGAACAGGATGCGTTAGCTGAGGTGCCTGCCGCCAAGGATGCCGCAACTACGGCGCGTTGGACAGAACGTTGTCTGGCTGGTGAGGTTGCCATTCCCGAGCCTATCGCTCGGCAGGTTGCCTGTTGCCTGGTCGCTGCCGGCCAAGTGGAGACATTGGAGCAGGGGCTGGTCAGACTGCGATAATCTGTCTTATTACCATCAATTATTACCAGGGGCGAATACCTTTGCCCCGAGTATTTATCACTGCTGTGCTGGTTATTTTGAGTAAAAAAAATCTCAAATGCCAAACTATATATTACTAACCACTTAAATTATGGCATAAGCTGGTGGGATATGTGATAAGACAGGGTAAAAACGTTTAAAACTCAGTGTATAACTTTAAAGAAGTAGATTACACTCAGCCCATCAGCTTTGGGGTCTTGCAGGATTTTCCATCGATTGCGGAGGTTTGCTCCGTCTTGGTTGTAAAAAGGGACTTGTAAGCTACTCTATCTAAACCATAAGAAGAGAAGCGCTTAAAATACATAGACGTTTTCCATTATTTATTTGGGTTATAGATCACGTTATTTTGTATTCGTGATTTGTATGTATTCATACAGTGCCAAGTGTAATCTTATAGGTCTGGATTATGAGTAAATATGATGATGTCCAAGGATTTAAAGACAAGACAAATCTCAAAGGGCTTGATTATAAAGAATTTCCTCGCGACGATGTGGCATCGGCTCCGCACCGCTGGTCTATTGTTGATCAGGTGGCAGGTAATGGCGGTATCCCTACCAGCACCTCGCAGCCAACGCCGATCACTAGTACAGACCTCTCTTCCAGCGCGCCTTTAGGGTTCGAGCCTCCTGCACAGCCCAAGGCTGTGATAACAGAAAATACCGCCTTGCCCGGCCACATTCCTCATAATTTTGATCGTTTTGCTCCGCCGGTGGAGCCTAAACTCACTAAAACCGCCCAGCCGGAAAGCCCGAGTGACGTTCTTGCTAAGGGTAACCCTGTTAATTCCCCTGCAAGCATTCCGCCGTCCGCTCCGCAGCCAGAGAACCAACGTTTTAAGCAGATGTTCAGCAAGAAAGCGTCCTCTGCCGGTGAGGTGATGGACGCTGGTCGTAATACATTACTCAAACCACTTTTAGAGTCTATTGCCTCATGCCGTTAGTCTGTGTTTGTTCTCCGAAAGGAGGGGTAGGGAAAACCACGGTTACTGCTAATCTGGCTTATGCATTGGCCCGTAGCGGCAGTAAGGTGTTGGTTGTCGACTTCGACACGCAAAATGCGTTAAGGCTGCATTTTGGCGTGCCTATTTCTGATAACCGAGGTTTTGTTGCCCAGTCGGCAAGTTTATCCGATTGGAGTCAGTTTATTCTCAAAGTTGGGCCGAACCTGTTTGTTTTACCTTACGGTGACGTCACCGATGAGCAGCGCCTTCAGTTCGATGACAATCTGCTCAATGAGCCCATGTTTATTCAACGTGGCCTGAGTGCGGTGCTGAAGATCCCCGGCATGGTGGTGATCGCCGATATGCCGCCGGGGCGCAACGCGGCAGTGCAGGCCATGCAGGCCGCGGCGGACATGCGCATTATGGTGTTGCTGGCCGATACCGCATCACTCAGTTTATTGCCCACTATTGAGCAGCATAAGTTTATGAGTGCGCCCGCCAGCAATGAAGTCGGCGAGTATTATGTGGTAAACCAGAGTGACATGCGGCGTACGTTGAGCAGGGACGTGACGCAATTCTTCGAACATCGTTTGCAAGACAAACTGCTAGGAACCATCCACCGCGATGAGTGTGTCCCAGAGGCCAACGCATCGCAACGGGCGATCATGGATATTAGCCCGGTGTCGGCTGCCGCATTTGATATTGAGCAGATCAGTAAAAAGGTCGCAGTAATTTTAGGGCTTAGTGTTGGAGATGGTACGTATCATCATACTACGTCTATTTATGGCTCTTCGTAAGGATTGTCTGGTTAGTTATGAATAAAATACTCTTTTATTTCTTACTGCTGTTGGCCTTACCTTTTATGCTGTTGATTATCATTGCCCCCATGAGCAGTGATAATCAGTATATCTTTGGCCTGATCTGCATTGCGATCGTGTTTATTTTAGGGGTGAGTAAAAGCAAAAAAGTTACCCTGGTAATGATTGTGATGTCGACCCTGATGTCATTACGTTACATCTACTGGCGCGCGACAGAAACCCTGCATTTCAACAGTACTCTGGAGGCTGTGCTAGGTATTGCCCTGTTTATCACCGAGCTGTATGCCCTGGTGATATTGCTGTTTGGTTATATTCAGACCACCTGGTCATTAAAACGCACTATTGAACCGCTGCCCGACGACACGTCGCTATGGCCAACGGTAGATGTCTATATTCCTACTTACAACGAAAGTATGGACGTGGTGCGCGACACCATCCTGGCGGCGCAGTGCATTGACTACCCGAAAGACAAAATGAAAATCTACGTGCTGGATGACGGCAAACGTAATGAGTTTGCCGTATTCTGTGCCGATGCGGGCGTAGGCTATATTACCCGCAACAATAACCACCATGCCAAAGCGGGCAATCTGAATAACGCGATGAAAGTGACTCAGGGTGAATTGATCACCGTGTTTGACTGCGATCATGTGGCAACCCGCGCCTTTTTGCAGGCGACGGTCGGCAGCTTCCTGGTGGATGAGCGCCTGGCGTTGATCCAGACCCCGCACTACTTCTATTCCCCGGATCCGTTTGAACGCAACCTGTCAGAGGCGAGTAAAGTCCCTAACGAAGGCGCACTGTTCTACGGGCCGGTGCAGCAGGGTAATGATAACTGGAACGCCACTTTCTTCTGTGGCTCCTGTGCCGTGATCCGCCGTTCGGCGCTGGAAGAGGTGGGCGGTTTTGCGGTAGAAACCGTGACCGAAGATGCCCACACCGCCTTGAAGATGCAGCGCCGGGGCTGGAACACGGCATTCCTGGCATTGCCATTGGCAGCCGGGCTGGCCACCGAACGCTTGGGGCTGCACGTGATCCAACGTACCCGCTGGGCGCGTGGCATGACGCAGATCTTCCGGGTGGATAACCCCTTGCTGGGGCGCGGCCTGACCTGGCAGCAGCGTTTATGCTATCTGAACGCCATGCTGCATTTCCAGTACGGCTTACCCAGGGTGATATTCTGCGTGGCACCGCTGGTTTATCTGCTGTTCAACCTCAATATCATTGCCTCCTCCGCCGGGCTGATTTTCGCCTATGTGTTACCGCATCTGGTGATGTCGATCTATATCAACTCCAGAGCCAACGGACGCTATCGCTATTCGTTCTGGGGGGAAATCTATGAAACGGTGATGTGTTTCCATCTGGTGATACCGACCCTGCTGACGATGATCTCGCCAAAGCACGGCAAGTTTAACGTGACGGATAAAGGTGCGTTGCTGGACGTTAACTATTTCGATTCCCATATTGTCCGGCCACATATTATCGCCGTGTCCTTGCTGTTAATCGGTACCGCCTGGGGCGTGATCCGTCTGGTAATGCCGGATCACTATGGTGCTAACCCGCAGGTAATTTGGCTAAATATTGCCTGGGCCAGTTTCAGCATGATTATCCTGCTGGCTGCCATTGCCGTAGCGCGGGAAACGCGCCAGGTACGAAAAACCATCCGTATCGATGCCACTTTGCCTGCGGTGCTGTATTTTGCCAGCGGCGCGGCGATGCGTACCGAAACTCTGGATCTTTCGATGGGCGGGGTCAAATTGAAAACGCCGGATGAGCGCTTCCTCAACGATCCGATCGAAGAGGTGGAAATATCGCTCAAGTCTGGTGCCGTCTGTTTCCCGGTAGAGCTGATCGATGCCGACAAGTCGGTGACCCGGTTAATGTTCAAAGAGATGCCGATTGAGAAACGACGGGAGCTGGTGCGGGTAGTATTGGCGCGGGCAGATGCCTGGATCCAGACCAAACCTTTCCCCCAGGATCGGCCACTGCGTTCGTTGTTGGGCGTCCTGCGCTGTATTTTCGAGTTGTTCTATTTTTCCTGGCGCGATCGTCGGGCCAAAAAGCAGCAGAAACGGCCTGAGCTAAAGCGGGATAAGGAACAAGCCCTATGAGCCGGGTGAAAACCAAGTTGCCAACAGGCAGATCTACGCTCATTGCCCTGGTCAGCGGCCTGATGTTGGGGATGGGGCTTTCTGGTCTCGCCCTTGCGGCCGATCCGCAGCCTGCGACGTCTCATGCCAGCGAGGGTGTCGAGATGCCAGGTTTTCCTACCTTGCCGCGTCCAACAGATGCTCCACCAACGGTTGCAGTGCCGGGCAGTGTTGAGCAAACGGCTCCGCTTGATATTGCTACGCCACCGGTTACCGTCTTCAATCAGTCGCTCGCTTCCACGCTCAGCGTGGGCGAGATGGGGCAAACCACAGGATTGACGTTGAGCAACTGGCAACAGCAGTCCGGCTTCACCTTTACCTTACCCTCAGACTGGGTGGTAACGGACGGCAATCTGGTGCTGGATCTCGACATTTCCCCGGCCCTGATGGGAACCGATACCGAACTGCAACTGATGCTCAATGGGCAACCCTTGAGCACCCAGAAGCTGAACCAATTGCATGAAGGCAAGGTAAGTTTGCAGGTGCCGATCCCGGCCGCCATGATCGTAGCGCGCAACAACCTGAGTTTCAGCATCGGCAATGGCAGCAATGCGGCCATGCTGTGCGAAAAGGGGGCGGCTAACAAATATTGGCTCAAGGTGCTGCCAACCAGCCAGTTGCATCTGGAAAACCAGGTGCTGAATATCAGCCCGAACCTTGGCCGTTTCCCCAATCCGTTCTTCGATCCTCAGGCCATGCAACCCACCCTGGTGGACGTGATCTTCGGCCAGGAAAAACGGCCGGAGGAGGTTGCAGCCGCCGCTATCGTCAGCTCTTATCTGGGGAAAATGACGCGCCATAACAACCTGAACTTCCAGGTGTTGCAGGACAGCTTGCCTGAGCAGAACGGCATTATCTTTGCGCGCCCCGGCGAGCAGATTGGCCAGTTGACTCTGCCACAGGCCGACGGCCCGACCATTCAGATGATTGATAATCCGCTGAACCCGGTTTACAAGCTGCTGTTGGTGATGGGGCGTAACGCCACCGAGATGCGCCAGGCCGCCTATCGTCTGGTCAGCCAGCCGTTGCCGGAGAAAACTGCTTCGCTGGCTGTGAAGCCGGTGACTATTCCGCTGCGCCAGCCCTACGATGCCCCACGCTGGATTGATACCAGCAAGCCGGTCAGCTTTGATAAGCTGGTGGCCAGTAATGAGGAACTGACCGTCACTGGTGTTTACCATGACGCGGTGCGCATTGCTTTCCGTGCCGCCCCGGACCTGTTTATGTGGGATGGCAGAAACGTCCCGCTGCAAATCAACTACCGTTTCCCCACCGACAACTGGATCGATGAGAATAAATCCCAGCTCAGTGCCACGCTGAATGGCACCTTCCTGCGTAACCTGCCGGTGAACAAACGCGGACTGCTGGAGCTGCTGTGGCACCAGTTTGGCGGTGATATTCGCCAGGAACAATACACCTTGGCTCTGCCACCGTATCTGATTTACGGCGACAACATGCTGGAGCTTTATTTCTCTATCGTGCCGAAAAACGGCTCCTCCTGCGATCCGGCGGATAGCAACACCCTCAAGAGCCATATCGGGCCCAACTCGTATATTGATCTGAGCGATACCTACCATTTCACCGAGCTGCCCAATCTCTCTTATTACGTCGGGGCCTCCTTCCCATTCTCCAAGCTGGCGGACTTCTCGCAAACCGTGCTGTTAATGGCGGAAAAGCCTACCGTCAACGAAGTGCGTGCGCTGTTGAACCTGACTGCTCGTTCCGGTGCGGCTACTGGCAGCTCGGTGGGTAACGTAGATATCCGCTTTGGCCTGCGGGGCAACGAGAACGAGTTAGACCACTTCAAGGGCAAGGATGTGCTGGTAGTCGCCTCACTGGCTCAGAGCGCCCTCTATCAGCGGTTGTTGCAACAGGTGCCTTTTGCGCTAAACGATAGCGGCGCGCTGGTGGTGAAGGCGCAGTCTACGCTGGAAAAACTGCAGTCCTACCTGAAAGGTAACTGGCGGACCCAGAGCATCGACGCCGATCGTTACCTCTCCTCTTTGACGGATTGGCGTGGATTTTTCAGCTTCCGCTCCGGTTGGGATCCGCAACGGGTGGTGGTGGTGGCCAGCGCCTCTTCCGACGATGGCCTGAACAAGATCTATGGCGATCTGAAATCTGCCCGGATCAACGCCGGGGTGCGTGGCGATCTGGCGGTGATCACCGATCAGAACGGCGTACGCAGTTTCCAGGTTGGCGAACAGTTCCCGAGCGGGGAGCTGCCCTGGTATCTGATCTTTATCTGGTATGCCAGTAAACATGTGGTGCTTTTATCCCTGACCGTGTTGGGGATTTCCGTGGTGTTGGGGCTGGGGCTGTATATTTTGCTACGCAAGCACGCCGCCAAACGCCTGGGGAGAGATGCAGAAGATGAACGTTAAAACACGTCTCGACCAGAAGCTAGACAGGAGCCGCCAATGAACCTATTGCTGAAAAAGAAACTGTATTGGGTCTCTCTGGCCGGGCTGACGATTTTTTCGGTGTCGGCGTTGGCGGATGACAATAACCCGGCGCTGAAAGCCCTGTTTCAACAGGCGGCTTACTGGCATGACAAATCGCATGACGAACTGGCCCAGGGGGCGTTGCAGAAAGTCCTGCTGATCGACGAGAACAACGCCGAGGCGATGTATCTGCTCTCCCTGTATGCCATGCAGGGCGGGGATAAGGCCAAGGCCGAAATCTGGCGCAAAAAACTGAGTGCCGTCGCGCCTAACGATCCTCGTCTCCAGGCGTTGAGTAACACCGAAGCGGCTCCGTCGGTCTCCAAGAATCTGTTAGCGCAGGCTCGGCAGTTGGCGGCCAAGGGGGAGTTTGCCCAGGCGGCTGCGGCCTATCAGACGGTGTTCAACGGCAAGACACCGATCGATAACCTTGCCAATGAGTATTACCTCACTTTGGCAGGTTCACCTGCGGGCAGGCAGGAGGCGATTGATGGCCTCAAGCAGCGGCTGGCTATGCAACCCAATGACACGCAAACCCGCGTGGTGCTGGGCAAGGTGCTGACCTATCAGGAATCGACCCGCCGTGAAGGGATCGATATGTTGGCAGCGATGGCCCCGAACAATAATGAAGCGGATCAGGCGTTGAAACAGGCGCTGCTGTGGCTGGCTCCGCTTCCGGCTGACAAGCCGCTGTATGATGCCTATCAGCAACGGCATCCGGAGGACAAGGCTGTGGCTGGCTATTATCAGCAGACTATTGCCGGTTCGGCCAAAGGCGTAGGATTCTCTGAGCTGAATAAAGGGGATCTGGGCGGCGCCAAGGATCAGTTTGCCGCTATCCTGGCCAGCAACCCGAATGATGCGGATGCTTTGGCCGGGATGGGATTTACGGCGATGCGCAGCGGAGACTTCGCGCAGGCAGAAAACTACCTCACCCAGGCGGCAAAACAGGGCGGCCCACAGAGTGCGCAGTGGGGAGCGTTGGCTCAGGAAGCGGCGTTTTACGCGACATTGGATAAAGCCAAGCAGGCTGCCAACGCAGGGCAATTGGATGAAGCTCTGGCGATCAGTGCGCCCCTGAGCCGTGCCACAGGGGATAAAGGCAACGCGGCGACGCTGTTCCGGGCCGATCTGGCTCGCAAGAAAGGGGATTTCACGGCGTCTGAGCAGATGTATCGCGGCTTGCTGACGCAAAATCCGCAGAATAATGATGCCAGGCTGGGGCTGTATTATTTGTTGCAGCAACAGCGTGACAAAGGCCCGGAAGCTGCGCAGATCCTGCAAACTATTCCAGCCGATCAACGGCCTAAAGTTCCTCAGGCGGTGGTGGGGGTGAATGTCGATCCCCAGCGCAGGCAGGCCGAGGCCGCCATGCAGAATGGCGATCCGCAGCGTGCGATGATGATCCTGCAACAGGCGCTGGAAAAGCAGCCCTCGAACGTTTGGGTGCGGCTCGATATGGCACGCATCCTGAACAAACAGGGGCAAGAGTTGCAGGCGCAAACCTTGATCTCCCCGCTGATGCAGGTTGGCGCATCGCCAGACAGCCTGTACGCGGCAGCGTTGTTTGCCTCAGAACGTAACGACTGGCTGAACGTTTCCACTCTGATGGCGCGTATCCCGCAAGGGAGGCAGAACAGCAGCATGCGGGCTCTGGCGGCTTCTGCGTCGGCTAACCAGCAGCGGGCCAGCGCAGAAAGTTATCTTCGCCAGGGCAACACGGCCAGCGCAGCGGTCATCTTGCGGCAGTTGGCGCAAAAGCCGCCGACTGAACCCGCGGCCCTTGGGGAACTGGCAAAAGATTTGATGACGGTGGGGGATACCTCAACGGCGGTCCAACTGGTGCGTGACAACATGCGCCTGGGGGTTAAAGGCAATGCGGGCGATTACGCGGCCCAGATCGCGGTGCTCAATCAGGCTGGGTTAAGCCAGGAGGCCGATGCCTGGCTGAATAACCCGGCGCTGCGGGCGCGCAGTTCAACCCGCGAGATTGGCCAACTGCGCAACGGCAGCGTGATCAATGAGGCGGATAAACTGCGTTTACAGGGGCAGTACAGTGCGGCGTATGACAAGCTGATCGGCGCGCTGCAAAACGATCCGCAAAATACCGATATCATGCTGGCGATGGGGCGACTCTATCAGTCTGGCAACATGAACAAAGAGGCCGGGCAGGTTTACAACTATCTGCTCAGCCGTGACAGCCTGAATCAGGGGGCGCGCGAAGGTGCCGTTGGGGTTGCATTGTCCGATGGCGATGTCGATCGGGCCAAACAGTTACTGCGCGGCTTGCCTGCGCTTAAAACGCCGGATCAGTTGCTGCTGGCGGCGCGCGTTGCTCAAGCGGACGGTAACTATCCACAGGCGATGGTGTTTCTGCGCGAGGCGAAAAACCGAGTCAATGGCGTAACCGGTGCGCCAGGCGGGGGGCCGGCAGTGATTGGCGGTTTGCGGCTGGCGGATAACCCGTTTGCCGCGCAGAGTACGGCATCGTCGAGCGTGAATACCTCTTCCTCGGCTTACGGTGAGGTGCTGCCTTGGCAGGTTGCAGCCCCGGGTTATGCCCGCGCTCCAGCTGCGGTGGTGAAAAATCCTACCTTGCAGCAGATTGATAAGTTGATGGACGAGGTGCAGGGCAAGACTGCCACCTGGGTTCAGGGGAATATTTCTCTGCGCGATAACAGCAGTGGTGAAAACGGCCTGAGTAATATCACGGAAGTGAGAAGCCCGATCACCTTGTCAGGCATGCCGTTCGATAATGGCAGGCTCAGTGTTGATGTGACGCCGGTGATGCTGAAATCCGGTACGCCATCCGACAGCGCCAACAGCCGTTTTGGTACCGGTGCGCTGCAGCAGGCCAGGGCTATCGAAGCCGCAACTCAGGCCTCCGTCATTGCCTCACAGACCTCGATTGCTGCCGCACAGGCCGCCGATCTGCGTTATCAGCAACTGCATGCTACCCGCGATAGTCTGTGTTCTATTGACGCCACCTCGCCAGAGTGTGCCGCTGCCACGGTGGCGCAGGATCAGGCCTTTAACGAAAGGCAGACGTTGGCTGGCCTGGTGACACAGCCGAAGACCTTTGGCCCGAACGATATCTATGCCGATTCACCGGGGCAGCAGCAAGATACCGGGGTAGAGCTGGCGTTAGCACTAAGCGGTGACAGCTATAAGCTGGACGTGGGCAGTACGCCAATGGGCAGCGGCATCAGTTCGGTAGTGGGTGGCGTGAAATGGTCACCCAAGCTGACCGAACACTCAACGTTGGATATGACGCTTGAACGTCGCGCGGTAAAAGATAGCCTGCTCTCCTATGTCGGGACCGAAGATACCATCACCGGCAAGAAATGGGGGGCGGTGACCAAGAACGGAGGCGGCGTAAATCTTGGATACGATGATGGCGTGCTCGGAGCTTACGGTGGCGCGGGATATTACAGCTACGTGGGTGATAACGTGGCGGATAACCATAGCGTGACCGGCATCCTGGGAGCCTATATCCGCCCTTATAAGGATGATGATAGCGAGCTGAAGGTAGGTGTTAACGTCAACTATATGGACTTTGACAAAAACCTCAGCTACTTCAGCTACGGCCAAGGGGGTTACTTCAGCCCGCAGGACTATCTCAGCATTTCGCTGCCGGTGGAGTACACCAAAAAGCAGGATAACTTCACCTATATTCTGAGTGGCAATGTCGGTTATCAGACCTATAACAATCAGGAAAGCCTGTACTACCCGAACGATCCGGAGCTCCAGTCTCAGTTGGAAAGCCTGGTCAGCCAGGGTTACGGCAAAGAGGCCAGATATGCCAGCGAGGACAAGAGTGGCATTGGCTACAGCCTGAAGGCGGGGGGGACCTATAAGGTCACGCCAAGCGTGTTGGTTGGGGGGCAGTTGGGTTATGACACTTTCGGCAGCTATTCCGAGAGCACGGCTTTGCTCTATTTTAAATATCTGTTAGATGGAAAATAACCATGCAAGATATTAACACTACCTGGTATGAGCTTGATTATTATCGCCAGCGTCAGTTTAAGGCGGGTTGGCAGGATCTGATCGAAGTGGTGTTCTCCGGCATTCTGGCTTCTGCTGATGATACGGACAGCCGCGATTTTCTGCGTTTGATGGGGAGTAACCTGGCGAAGAAGCTGCCATTGCCGGAGGCGGAAACGGTGGGAGAGTTGGAGGATGCTCTCAATGCCTTACTACGTCAGTTTGACTGGGGCAGGGTGCAGATTGAGGCGAATGGCGAACAGATGATCCTGACCCATTTTGCCTACCCGCACAGTGCCGATCCGGCCAACGAGGACGTCTGGGCACTCTCTTTTGCCACGGTGCTTGAGGGGGCCTATGACACCTGGCTGCTGGCTCAGGGCGGTGAGCCGCATGTTTCTCTGCGCTGGCGCAGCCCGGCCAAAGATAACACCCTGGTCTTTTGCTACAGAAACGAGCAACGCAGGTAAACATGATGACGAAAAGCAGGTTTGGTAGGCTCCGCGTACTCCTGCTTTGGCTGGGGTTGGTGTTTTCCCTTGGTGCCCAAGCTGCCGACAGCGGTTGGGCGCAATACAAACAGCGTTTCCTGTTAGCTGACGGACGGATTGTCGATACCGGCAATAACAACGTCAGCCATACCGAAGGGCAAGGGTTTGCCATGCTGTTGGCGGTCTACAATGACGACCGTCCTGCGTTTGACAACCTCTGGCAATGGACCCGCAACACCTTGTATCGCCAGGATATCGGCCTGTTTTCCTGGCGCTATGAGCCGGGGAAGGCAGTGCCGATAGCCGATAAAAATAATGCCACCGATGGCGATATCTTAATCGCCTGGGCCTTGTTGAAGGCGGGGAAACGCTGGAATGTGCCTGCCTACCTAACCTCCTCGGCGCAGATACAGCAAGCCCTGCTCAAACATACTGTGATCGACTATGCCGGATATCGGGTGATGTTACCCGGTGCTAACGGTTTCAGGCAAAACGGTTCGGTGATCGTGAATCCTTCCTATTTTGTCTTTCCCGCCTGGCACGCGTTTTACCAGGAAAGCCATTTGCCGGCGTGGAAAAAGCTTATCGACGATAGCATGACCATGGTCAGCAGAATGCGCTTTGGCAAACAGCATCTGCCCAGCGACTGGGTCACGCTACAGGCCAATGGGCAGATGGCTCCGGCCAGCAACTGGGCGCCGCGATTTGGTTTTGATGCGGTGCGGGTTCCGCTTTATCTCTATTGGGACAAGGCCGACAGCCTGTCACTGAGCCCCTTTGCCAGCTTTTGGCGCGGCTTTGATCGCCGGGCGACACCGGCCTGGCTGGATGTGCTTAGCGGCCAACGCTCAGAGTATAATCAAAGCCCGGGAATGAGGGCGGTCAGGGATCTGACGGTGGGAGATCGGGGGCCGCTGAAAGATCGCCTGGCGCCTGATGAGGACTACTATTCTGCCAGCCTGCACCTGTTGGCCTACTGGGCGCAGCGCAGCCAACTCTAGTATAACTTGGCGCTTTTCACCTCAGCGGCAAGCGCCTCGCCGGGCTTTGTGCTATCTTACGCGCCAGAAAACCCTTTCAGAGAGCCCGTCACGGTGGAAAAAAAGAAAAGTTTCCCGCAGCAGAAAAGCGGCCTGCATCCGCGCAATCGCCATCGCTCACGCTATGATTTCCCTACCTTGATCGCTACCTGTCCGGGATTGGAACCCTTTGTGAAGCCCAACGCCTGGGGCGATATCTCGGTGGATTTCGCCGATCCTGCCGCGGTGAAAATGCTCAACCGTGCCTTGCTGATGCACTTTTACGGCATCGAACATTGGGATATCCCGGCCGACTATCTTTGCCCGCCGATCCCGGGGCGTGCCGATTATCTGCATCACCTGGCCGATCTGCTGGCGACCAGCAACGGCGGCGAGATCCCACGTGGCAAAGGCGTGGCGATCCTGGATATCGGCGTGGGGGCCAACTGTATTTACCCGATCATCGGCCAGCGCGAATATGGCTGGCGCTTTACCGGTTCGGAAACCGATCCGGTCTCGCTGGGGGCTGCCAAGATGATCGTGGCCATGAACCCGACGTTAAAAAACACCGTGCGCCTGCGCCAGCAGAAACAGCTGGAGTGTATCTTCAACGGCATTATCGGCGTTGCCGAGCGCTTCGATGCCACCTTGTGTAACCCGCCGTTCCACGGTTCCGAGCAGGAAGCGCGCGCCAGCACTCGCCTCAAGTTGCATAAGTTGGGCAAGGGGGCGGTGGCAGAAAAGCCGGTGCAGAACTTCGGTGGCAAGAACAACGAACTGTGGTGCGAAGGAGGCGAAGAGGCCTTTGTTCGCAAGATGGTGGAAGAGAGCGTCGGCAAAGCGAAGAACTGCCTGTGGTTCACCTCGCTGATCTCGAAAAACACCACGCTGCCTGCCATTTACTACGCGCTCAAGCAGGCCGGGGCTGCTGAGGTGCGCACCATCGAAATGGCACAGGGGCAGAAGATTAGCCGCTTTGTGGCCTGGACCTTCCTTGATGCCGAGCAGCAAGCCGCCTGGGCGGCAGAACGCTGGCAGTAATTGCCCGACCGTTGCCGGCGATCGTGCCGGCAACGATTATTTATTCTGTCATTCCTTTCATTCTGTCTGGCTTGCGTTATCCTCAATACTGTTAATAAATTCCCACGCTGCTCATTAGTTAAAAAAACAATAATTACCTAGCTTAATAACCGTTTTTATCCAGTTAATCTGGAGCATTGTCGTGCGCAATGTTCAGGGCGATAGCGCGCTTACTGGCGAGCAATAGATGCAGAAAAAATAGAGAGTGCTTGCCGTTAACTCCATCTGCCAGAAGGATTTACCCGATGTTTTTAAACCTCCGCCAGTCAAAAAGCCCGTGGCATGCTGAATTAGCAGCCATTGAAGACGCGGTAGCGATGATCGTATTTAAACCCGACGGCACCGTATTACGTGCCAACGATCTGTTCTTGCAAACGATGGGGTTTGAGCGCCAGGAAGTCATTGGTCAGCATCATCGTATTTTCTGCGATCAAAGCTATGTCGCCAGCCCGGCCTATCAGCGGCATTGGCAAAGGTTAAATCGCGGCGAAGCCATTACCGATAATATCAGGCGTATTCGCAAGGATGGTGAAGTGGTCTGGCTGCAGGGTACTTATACCCCGGTGTTAAATAAGCACGGTGAGGTGGTGGAGATCATCAAGATCGCCAGCGAGGTGACCAGCCGTATCACTCAGGCCCAGGAGCATCAGAGCCTGTTAACGGCGCTAAATCGCTCAATGGCGATGATCACCTTCTCGCCAACCGGCATCATCCTGGATGCCAACGACAATATGCTCGATCTGATGGGCTATCGGCTGGAAGAGGCACGCGGCCAGGCGCACAGCATACTTTGTACGCCGGAGTTCGCCGACTCTGACGAGTATCATCAGCACTGGCAACGGCTGGCCCAGGGGGAGTTTTTGACCGGGCGTTTCGAGCGCATCAACCGGCGTGGGGAGCGGGTATGGCTGGAAGCCAGCTACAACCCAATCATCGACAATGAAGGGCGGGTATTAAAGGTGGTGAAAATCGCCCAGGACATCACCCGCCAGACTTTCCAACAGCAACATGAAGAGGAAATGGTGCGAAATGTCCACCATCTCTCCATGGGGACCGATAAAACCGCTGCGCAAGGGGCGATCATTGTGCAGCAGGCGGTGCAGGGGATGCAGCAGGTGGAGATGGCCGCGCGGCAGACTTCGGACGTGGTCAGCGATTTGGGGCGCTGTTCGCAACAGATTGGCAATATGGTGGAGGCGATCCGCAAAATCGCCGCCCAGACCAATCTACTGGCGATTAACGCCTCGATCGAAGCGGCGCATGCGGGCGAGCATGGGCGCGGTTTTTCCGTAGTGGCTAATGAGGTGCGTACCTTGGCCGAACAGTCCCGTAAAGCGGCCAGCGAGATTGAGCAAGTCACCAAAACCATTCAGCAAGGGGTAACGGCGGCAATCAACAAGATGGTGACCTGCGTAGAACAGGCGGGCGGCGGCGTGGCGCTAGCCAAGGATGCCGGGGAGGTGATCAATCAGGTCAATGTAGGTATGCAGGACGTGGTCAAGCTGATGCAGGCGTTTACCTCGGTCAAACAGGGTGACGTGATCCACTGAGGTTTTGCAGAGTTGCATACTGTTAAACGGGTGCAGCGAGCATGACTCTGCAATTGAACATGTGATTGAGCAATCATTGCCATCAATAAAAAGCCCCTTGCGGGGCTTGAGACTGCTGACAAACCCTCACCGGGCTTACAATGTAGGGGCGCTGCATGCTGCGCCCGACTGGATAATCAATGGGTTAGCAAATACTGGTATAGATAGATCCCGACCCATTCAGCAATATTGCCACTTTGTCATCAATCTGAGCCCCTTGCGGGGCTTTTTGTTTATCGCTTCAGGAAACGTGCTGCAAGAACTCACGCAGGCGTGGGCTTGGCGGGTTGTTGATCAGGTCATGAGGGTTGCCATCTTCGGCGATCCGGCCTTTGTCGATGAAGATCAGGCGTGAGGCCACTTTTTCGGCAAAGCCGACTTCGTGAGTCACGATCACCATCGTCATGCCTTCTTCGGCCAAATCCTGCATGACCTTCAGCACTTCGTGACGCAATTCCGGATCGAGCGCCGAGGTGGGTTCATCGAACAGCATCATTTTAGGCTTCACCGCCAACGCCCGGGCAATGGCCACCCGCTGCTGCTGCCCGCCGGAAAGCTCGGAAGGGTAGTGGTGAGAACGCTCGGCCAACCCAACCTTGGCTAACAGCGTGTGTGCCAGCTTTTCGGCATCGGCCTTCTTCAAACCGCGTACGCGGATTGGGCCAAAGGCGACGTTTTCCAGCGCCGTCAGGTGCGGGAACAGGTAGAACTGCTGGAACACCATACCGGCTTCCTGACGGATCAGGCGGTCGTCAACCTTCGGATCGTTCACCCTCAGGCCGTCGACCACCAGTTCACCACTGGTGATCTCTTCCAGTTTGTTGATGCAGCGCAGCAGGGTTGATTTACCGGAACCAGAAGGCCCGATGATCACCACCACTTCACCCTGTTTGATATGCAGATCGATATTGTGCAGCACCTGGGTCTGGCCGAAGTGCTTGGAGACGTTTTTAAATTCAATCACAGGATTTTCATCCTTCTTTCCAGACGACGCAGCACGAAGCTCAGCATCAGGGTAATAATCAGGTACACCACCGCAACGGCGCTCCAGATTTCCAGCGCGCGGAAGTTACCGGCAATAATTTCCTGCCCCTGACGGGTCAGTTCCGCTACACCGATCACGATGAACAGCGAAGTATCCTTGATGCTGATGATCCACTGGTTTCCCAATGGCGGCAGCATGCGGCGCAGTGCCAGCGGCATGATGACATAGCGAATGGTCTCGCGGCGTGATAGCCCCAGCGCCAGCCCGGCTTCGCGGAAACCGCTGTGGATCGACAACACCGCACCACGGGTAATTTCCGCAATATAGGCGCCCGAGTTGATCATGATGGTGACCACGGCGGCGGTGAAAGGATCAATGCGGAAATCGCTAAAGGCCATCGGCAGGGCGAAGTAGATAAACATCACCTGTACCACAATCGGCGTGCCGCGGATCACTTCAATGAATACCAGTGCCACATGGTTGGCGATCCAGCCGCCATAGGTGCGGGCGAAGCCGGCAACCAGGCCGATGATCAGGCCGCCAATCAGACCGAGGACCGAAATCCACAGGGTCATCTTGGCGCCTTCTAACAAAATTGGGATGGCGGGCCAAATGGCGCTCCAGTCGAATTGCATAGTGTTATCTCCCGGTGATCCAAGCAAGGGGATCAATAAACAACAAAGCACAGGGGGCGGGTACACCTCCCCTGTGCTTAACTATTAACTTATTGGCTTATTAACTTCATCAATTACTTAGGTTCGGTACCAAACCATTTTTTGTAGATTTCGTTGTAAGTCCCGTTGTCGCGCAGCGTTTTCAGTGCGGCATTGACCTTTTCACGCAGCTCGTCGCTGCCTTTCGGGAAGGCGATGCCATACTGCTGGGCTTCAAGGGATTCGCCTACGGTTTTGAACTTGCCAGCGCCTGCAGTTTTGATGAAGTACAGGATGTTTGGCGTATCGTGCAGCACGGCGTCAGCACGCTTGGTGCCCAGTTCCATATAGGCGTTGTCGATGTTCGGGAACTGACGCAGATCTTTGGTTTTGATGTGCTGCTTGGCGTAATCCACCGAGCCGGTGCCGCTCTTCACTGCCACCACTTTGCCGTCCAGATCCTGGATGCCTTTCACGCTGTCATTGTTAGCGTTGACCATCACCAGCAGGCCGCTTTTGTAGTAGCCGTCGGAGAAGTCGATCGCTTTTTTGCGTTCGTCGGTAATGGTGATACCGGCCAGCGCCAGATCGACGTTCTTGGTTTGCAGCGCAGGAATGATGCCGCTAAAGTCCATTGGCTTCAGGGTGTAATCCAGCTTCAGCTCTTTGGCAATCGCCGCCCACAGGTCGATATCGAAACCGACGTATTGGTCACCTTGTTTGAATTCAAACGGCACGAAAGCGGTGTCCGTGGCGACAACCAGCTTGTCTGCTGCGTGAGAGCTAACGGCGAAGGCCAGGGAAAGTGCGGCCAGGGAAACTTTAAAAATAGACTTCATGAGAGGAATTCCTGTACAGGTTGCGGATTACCCATTTTTTATGTTGCATTTTGTGCTATGGAAGAATCGTGCCAAGTTTGCAATCATTATAAAAACAAGGGGTTGCGTTGTGATGTTGGGTTTGGATAGCCAATTATAATTTTTATGCACCATAGGTGGGCACCAAAATGGTGCAGCGCGACCGTGGTGGTGCAACGGAGCTATCATCAACTAAACAATAGCCGGGAAACAACCGATAATTAACAATTATCGATCAATAATGATAACTAACTCTAACTTTATAGCCATAGTCCGATTTCATTTGGTGCAAACAGGCGTGTTTTGAAGGGAAGTCGGGTTAACGCAGCTGGCTGTCTTTACTGCCCCGGCGATTGAATAGGCTGCTGGCAGCCTGTTTTTTATCCATTTCAGCTTGGCAGTTAACACAGTAACGCACCCCTTGCAGCGCCAGACGCCGGGCTTCGGGGATCTCTGTGCCACATTCCTGGCAATAGTGTTCGCTTTCGCCGTGGCCGAGCGCCTGACGAGCACGTTGTACGGCATCATCTACCGTTGAGTCGATTTGATCCTGCACTGCGCCGTCCGCTGTCCATCCGCCTGCCATGACCACCTCACTATTGAACCTGTGAATGCTTGCAACCCTGATTGGATCATAATCAGTGTAATCCAGCCTGTTTTTTATACAACTCGGCTTGCAGATAAAAAAACAGGCTGGGGCAAGGCCCACAACCTGTTGTTTCGTGCCAATATGTCTGGCTTTATTCGATATTGGATTCGATAAACCACAGGAACTTGTCCAGATCGCGCGATGCAGCGGTGAACATGTCTGCGGTGTCTTCATCCGGAACTTCCGTGATGGCTTGGCGGATGTCGTTGGCGACGACTGCATAACGATCGGCCAGCGCTTTCAGGTGATCTTGCACGCTGTGAATATTGGTCGGATAGCTTTTCAGCGGGGTTTTGTCATTCACCACCTGTACCGTACCCAGCGCAACGCCACCGAGTTGTACGACACGTTCTGCAAAAGTATCTTGATGGTCGGTGATGGCGGTGCGGAAGCCGTCAAGCATTTCATGCACGGCAATAAAATTGGCACCACGCATGTTCCAATGCGCCTGCTTGGTGATCAACGACAGATCGATGAACTGCACAACCTGATGGTTCAGCGCCTTGATTGCGGCCTGCTTGGTTTGCTCATCCACGTCATTACGTGTGTACAACAGGTCAGAAGATTTCGTTTTCACCAGTTTAGCGGTACTCATAATAGATATCCTCTTCTTGATGGGTGTAATCCTATTTTGTTACGGGAGAAATTATAGCAGCTTAAATTTATTTTGCAGGGCGAAAAGGGCGATTAAATAAATAGGCAATAACCGCTGGATATTTTCAGTAGAAAGGCGTATGGCATATTTGATGATTCGTGATGTGTTGATAAGAAACGTTTTTTAAGCTTTTGGAGGGTAAGGGTTGAGATCCCCCACTAATAATAGACACCGATTGAAGGGATATTTCAATGCGCAATTATTGCAGGGTGTTTCTGAGCGTTGAAATAGGGCTTGTTTTTTCCATTAATTCATATTGATAGCCAATTATCCCCAGGGTGTGCGCCGTAACTCTTTTTTGTACCATCACAGCTTGCTATGGATCGAGTCTCTGTTGAGCAAGGGCGCGGGTATCTTGACCGTATCGGTCTGCGTCTTGCCCTGGATAATATGCAGCGCAGCATGACGACCTATTTCGTAATGCGGCAGTTGTACCGTCGAGAGCGGCGGTAAGAATAGCTCGCCAATGCCAACCATATTGTCGTAACCCACGACTGCCACATCTTGTGGTATGCGCAGGCCCTGCGCCAGTAGCGTCTGATAGACCATAAAGGCGATACGATCGTTGCCGCATATGACCGAGTCGAACATCGGATTACCCTGCTTGATATGCGCTAGCACAATGGCTGGGATATCACGGTAGTGCTCATCGCCATGCTCCATATAGACATGCATGAGGGGGTCAGGATTGATACCTGCTTGCCGGCAGGCGCGCTCAAGTCCCTGACGGCGACGCAAGGTGGCAAGATGGTGTTTTGGCAGATGCAGGCAGAGTGGTTGACGATGACCTGCCGCGAGCAGAGCCTGGACCGCCTCGAACTGACCTTGTTCGTCGTCCGGAATGTAGCTGGCGACAGGATCGTGCAAACTTTCACAGTTGGCCAGCACGCACGGGAGGCTGAGCAGTTTGGGCGGCAGTGGCACCTGACGTAGCCCCATGGTGGTGTAGATGATGCCGTCTGGCCGGTGTGAAAGCAGAAGGTCGACAATGGTATCTGGGTTATCGTCAGAGAACATATTTACCACGAAACTGTTCCAGCCATACGCACGGGCAGTCTCTTCGATCGACAGAGTGATTTCCACCGAGAATGGCGTGGTAACAGTATCGAGAGCCAGCACCCCGATAGTATTCGGCGTAGCATGAGCACCGCGTATTTTTTTCGCTGACAAATCGGGAACGTAATTGGTCTCATTGATGGCGACCTGCACGCGTGCCAGGGTCTCAGGCTTTAGCCTTTCCGGGCTATTGAGCGCGCGGGAGACCGTCATGAGCGACACATTGGCCAGTTTCGCCACATCCTTTAGAGAAGCCATATCTATTACTCTCTTCATTACTCTCAGGTAACAGGCTATACGACGAAGTTACTGATGTAAAAGGTTCAGCGGCTATTCTGTCGTAGAAAGCGAAAGAACCGTAGCGAGTAATTTTTGATCGCGATCTCATTTTTTCAATGTTAACGTTAACTTTTGTGATTAACATCATGAATCTCAGCAAAACGACAAGCGCCTTTTTATTTGTTAACGTTACCATGCGAGCATTATTCCAATACGAGAATGCCATAATGAAAGCGCATCACTCTCATAGCTACCCACTACTCAGTGCATTACTGTTCTTCTTTTTCGTGTCCTGGTCCTCTACTGGCTCTTTACTCTCCATCTGGTTGCACCAGGAAGTGGGGCTGAAAGCGGGAGATACCGGTATTATCTACGCGGTGCTCTCTGTCTCCGCGTTATTTGCGCAAATCTTCTACGGCTTTATCCAGGATAAACTCGGCCTGCGTAAAAACCTGCTCTGGACCCTTACCGGGCTGTTAATCCTTTCCGGGCCAGCCTATTTGTTGTTTAGTTATCTGTTACAAATCAATATATTGCTCGGAAGTATCTTCGGTGGGATCTATATCGGCATAACCTTTAACGGCGGTATCGGCGTGCTCGAATCGTACACCGAACGCGTGGCGCGCCAGAGCCAGTTCGAATTCGGCAAGGCGCGGATGTGGGGATCGCTGGGCTGGGCGGTGGCGACGTTCTTCGCAGGGCTGCTGTTTAACATCAACCCGAAACTCAACTTCGCGGTCTCCAGCTGTGCCGGGCTGGTGTTCTTTATCCTGCTGGCGCGGCTGCGGGTGTCATCTGCACCGCATGCGATGCAGGAGGCGGTGTCCGGTGGCAAAGTGAAGCTGGATGACGTGCTGCGTCTGCTGACGCTGCCGCGCTTCTGGGCGCTGGTGTTTTTCGTCATCGGTACCTGCATTTACGGCGTTTACGATCAGCAGTTCCCGGTTTACTTCTCTTCACAGTTCCCAACGTTGCAGGAAGGCAACGCCATGTACGGTTATCTCAACTCGTTCCAGGTGTTCCTCGAAGCCGCCGGGATGTTTTGCGCCCCGTGGTTAGTGAACCGCATCGGCGCGAAAAATGGTCTGATTTTCGCCGGGATGGTGATGGCGTTGCGTATGGTGGCCTCCGGGCTGGTGGAAGGGCCGCTGCTGATTTCCATCACTAAACTGTTGCACGCGGTAGAGCTGCCGATCCTGCTGGTCGCTATCTTTAAATACAACAGCTTGAATTTCGACAAACGCCTGTCTGCCACCCTCTATCTGGTGGGGTTCGCCTGCACCAGCTCGGTTATCGCTTCGGTACTGTCGCCGCTGGCAGGCTATAGCTACGAAAAATACGGCTTTGCCCAATCCTATCTGATTATGGGACTCCTGGTGTTCTGCACCACCTTTATCTCCATCTTCCTGTTGCGCTCCAGTAAGTTATCTTCAGATCCTCTGATGTCGCAACCTTCCGCTATATGATTGAAAAGAGTAAAGAATATGACGTATTCAATATCCAAGGCTGAACAGGAACTGCAGGCTAAACGTGAAACGCTGAACTTGCGTTGGTATCCGCGCTACCATCTTGCCGCACGCGCGGGCTGGATTAACGATCCTAACGGTCTGGTCTGGTTTGATGGTTGGTATCACGCTTTTTACCAGCATCATCCGTATTCCACGCAGTGGGGGCCGATGCACTGGGGCCATGCGCGCAGTAAAGATCTGGTTCATTGGGAGCACCTGCCGGTCGCGCTAGCTCCGGAAGGCCCGGAAGATAAAGACGGTTGTTTCTCTGGCTCGGCGGTTGTTGATGGCGACACGCTGGCGTTGATTTATACCGGGCATAAATTCCATGGCGACGCCAGCGATGAGGCTAACCTTTATCAGGTGCAGTGTCTTGCGACTAGCCGCGACGGCGTCTACTTCGAGCGCCAGGGGATCGTGGTGGATACTCCACCGGGTCTGCACCATTTCCGCGATCCGAAGGTGTGGCGTGAAGGGGATAGCTGGTACATGATAGTCGGCGCTCGCGATGGCGAGACCGGCCAGGTGCGCCTGTATCGTTCCGCCGACCTGCATCAGTGGCACGATGCCGGAGTCCTTGATGAGGCGGAAAAAGAGATGGGCTATATGTGGGAGTGCCCGGACTTTTTCAGCCTCGAGGATAAACGCATCCTGATGTTTTCTCCCCAGGGGATGGCGGCTGAAGGTTTCAACAACCGTAATCTGTTCCAGAGCGGCTATCTGCTTGGTGAATGGCAACCGGGGCAGCCGTTTGTTCGCAAAAGCGAGTTTATTGAAATCGACCACGGCCACGATTTTTATGCACCGCAAAGCTTCCTGACTCCCGATGGCCGCCGCATCGTTATCGGCTGGCTGGATATGTGGGAATCGCCGTTGCCCGAACAGCAAGATGGCTGGGCGGGAATGCTCTCTCTTCCGCGAGAACTGAGCCTCGGCGCAGACAACCGTCTGCAAATGCGCCCGGCCAAAGAGGTAGAGGGCCTGCGTGGCGCGTGGTTCCCATGGCCAGTCAGCACGTTGAAAAATCAGCAGACTACGATGGTAGAAAACTGCGAAGCGATGGAGGTGATCCTAAACTGGGATTGTGTTAACAGCAGCGCAGAACAGTATGGCATCAGCTTCGGCGACGGTCTGCGCGTTTATGTTGATGCGCAGATGCAGCGTCTGGTTCTGGAGCGCCGTTATCCGCAGTATGGCCTGTGCGGGGTACGAAGCGTACCGTTGACAGCAGGAGCATCGCTTAAACTGCGGTTGTTCTTTGATAGCTCCTCCGTGGAAGTTTTTGCTAATGATGGCGAAGCGTGCCTCAGTAGCCGTATTTACCCGGACGCTGCGCGCCGTGAGCTAATGCTATTTTCCTGGAGCGGTTCGGCCTCCCTATCTGAGGCGGGGGCCTGGCAGCTCGAATAATCTATTTATATGTCAGGGATGTGGTAGCTAAAGTATTTCGCACGCTGGTGCCGCATCCCGAACGATTTAAAGCATAGGTTTTAAATGTATTAATAACCCGTTTGTCATGACGGGTGGGTAATTATTGTCGTCATCATCGAGCTTCACCCATAAATATAAATTAAATAATGATGGATTAATGATGAAAAATAATGATGGTATACATGTGAAAAAATTCCGGGTCGGCTGTTTGCTCACGCTTTTAGCAAGCGCTTACGCGAACGCCCAAGCACCTCTATCCATCGAGGAGCGTTTGGCGTACCTGGAACAGCGGCTGAACGAGACCGAGCAGCGGGCCGTCCGTGCGGAGACGGAGATTCGTGCGCTGAAACGGCAGGATACACCGGTAACGGTGGCCAACGTGACACCGACCAAGCCGGCATTACAGCTTAATGACTATGGCGAATTAAAATTCTATGGTGACCTTGAGTTTAATATGGATGGCGCTAGCCGTACCGGCAGTCTGACCTCGTTGAAAACCAGCGCTAATAAAAACTGGGCGCCGGGCGATAAAGAACGCTGGGATATTAACGGGCGTATACTGCTTGGCTTTGATGGATTACGTAAAGGGTCGAATGGGAAATATGCCGGCTTCAGCGTACAGCCGCTTGCGGATATGAATGGCAAAATGAATCTTGATGATGCGGCATTTTTCTTCGGCCAGCAGGATGACTGGAAGATTAAAATGGGGCGTTTTGAAGCATTTGATATGTTTCCGCTTAATCAGGATACCTTTATTCAATATTCGGGTAATACGGCCAACGACCTGTATTCCGACGGCTACGGCTACATTTACATGATGAAAGAGGGGCGCGGGCGCAGCAGCAGCGGAGGCAACTTCCTGTTCAGTAAAACGCTTGATAACTGGTATTTTGAAGTGAATACGCTGGTGGAGGACGGTAGTTCGCTGTTTGTCGACCAGAACTATCATGGCAACGCGCTGGATAGTCGTAAAAACGTCGTTTACGTGCGCCCTGTAGCCGCGTGGCAATCCGGCGAGTGGTCGGTGGCTGCAGCACTGGAGAGCAACCTTGTTAATAATGCCTACGGCTATCAGAATCAGCAGGGCCTTTGGGTCGATCAGTCCAGTCGAACCGGCTACGGCATGACCATGAGCTGGAACACGCTGAAAACCGATGCGCAGAACGGGGCGGTGGTGAACCTGAGCACCGCATATCTTGATGCGACGGATGAAAAGAACTTCAGCGCAGGTATCAATGCGCTATGGCACCGCGTTGAGCTGGGCTATATCTACGCGCATAATAAAATCGACCGCTTCAATATGGACAGTGTGAATGCTGAATGCGACGGCGATTGCGCGATCCTGGCACCAGGAAACTACGATATCCACACCATTCATACTTCCTGGCAACTGCCGAATATTATGGATATGCCAAACTTTAATACCTACCTAGGGGCTTATGCTTCCTGGCTGGATGCTTCGACGATAAATCCAGGTGACACCGATATGCGCTATGGCATGAGGGTACGCTTCAAATATTTATTCTAAAATTGTGTCGTTAAGGAAATACACATGAAACTGTGGACAGTTGGTGATGCGGTAATCGATTTATTACCTCAGCCAGATAGGCAATATAAAGCTTGCGCTGGTGGTGCGCCGTTAAATGTTGCTGTGGGTGCAGCTCGTTTGGGATGTGATTGTGGTTTTATTGGCAGAGTTGGTGATGACCCATTTGGCCACTTTCTCCAGCAAACGCTCTATTCAGAGGGAGTCGAAACGCAGTATATACAATTTGATGAGCAATATCATACCAGTACCGTGCTGGTAGCGCTGGGGAATGATGGCGATCGCAGTTTTACATTTCTGGTGAATCCTTCTGCCGACCAGTTTATCTCCTCTAAAAATCTACCCGATTTTGATGATGATATATTGCACTTTTGTTCGTTGGCTCTGGTTGCCAAGCAGAGTCGGGAGACCTTGGTCAAGGCGATAAGTTTACTAAAGCAACGCGGTGGCATCTTGAGCTTTGATGTCAACTTGCGGGAGAAAATGTGGGGAAATCCACAGGAGATGCTGGCAACGGTAACTGAATTTGCTCATCAGTCAGATATTTTAAAACTCTCAGAAGAAGAATTATATTGGATAACCGGTACGACTCATTATGAAAAAGCGTTGGAAAGAGTAAAGCGATTTCCTTCTAGCCTTAAAATTGTCACCCGTGGTATCCAAGGGGCTATCGCCTTATGGCAAGACCTGGTCATACACGTAGACTCGTATAAGGTGAAAAGTGTAGATACGACGGGGGCAGGAGATGCTTTTATCGCTGGATTGTTGGCAAATATCTCTCTCGGAAATGGTTTGCAGGATTTTGAACAATTGAAATTAGCCCTGACGCAAGCCAGCGCCTGTGGCGCGTTGGCGACTACACAAAAAGGAGCTTTATCAGCATTACCCGATGCGGAGGGGGTCAGAAGTTTTATTGAATCTGAGCATAGACTGACATTTAAGGTTAATTCTATAAACCTTCTTGAGTGAAATGCAGCAGACCTATTGTAATATCAGGTGTCTATAAGTCAGTTAAAATGGATACCGACGGAAAGCATGAAAATTAATGTGGTGGGCACCAGTGGCAGCGGTAAAAGCACCGTTGCCCGCCAATTGGCGCAAAAGCTGGCCGTACCTTATATCGAAATGGATAAGCTTTACTGGCGGCCACACTGGCAAAATGCCTCAGATGACGAGTTTTTGCACCTGGTCGAGCAGGCGTTGGTATCAGCCCCTGCGGGGTGGGTATTGGATGGCAACTATACCCGTACCAAAGCCGTGAAATGGCGGGACGTTGATTGGGTTGTCTGGGTTGACTACGGATTCTGTCGCACGCTATGGCAGGCCGTTCGCCGCGCATCGGTGCGGGCTTGGCACAAGACTGAGCTCTGGTCCGATACCGGCAATTGCGAGAGCTTTCACCGCTCTTTCTTTAGCCGTGAGTCGATCATCCTGTGGACCATCAAAACCTACCGCAAGAATCGTATAAAGTATCTGGCGGACCAGCAGGACCCAGCCAATCGCCATATTCGTTTTATCCAACTGCGCTCTCCGGCGGAAACAGCGGCTTTTCTGGCTAGCCTCTGTTAGTGAGCTTTATTCGATTCAGCTTTTAATGTTCGCTAGGCATGAACCTCTGTTCCAGGCTGAATCTACTTCAGCCTGGAACATGATCTTCATCTGATTAATTTGTCAGATAAGCTCCAATGTTCATAATTTTACTGGCTGTAGGTCACGAAATTTTTGTTTTATCCATCCTCATTGTAGAAAAAGTGACCCTCATCGCATTTTCAAGTGGGCTAAGAACTTAGTTTGTGATGGTTTTGCTAAAACCATTCAGCTAACCAGGACGGAACAATAAATGAACAAGCTTACTGTACTTTCGCTCGCTATCTCTTTGATTTCTGGGTATGCCGGTGCTCAAACTATCATATTAACCGACAGTGAGAACGGTATTGAACTTGGCAATTGGCGGATTGACAGCTCACAGCTGAAAATTCCCGCTCAGCGCTTCAGCTTGCAACAGCAAGTCTTGCATGGTGGCAAGCAAGAGGGATCGAAAGTCCTTACCCTGACCAGTGAGGGGTTGACCATCACCCTTAGCCCAACGCGCGGTATGGATATTCTGCATGTCAATGGTTCCGGCGTAAGGTTGGGGTGGGATTCGCCGGTGACCGAGGTGGTCAACCCGGCTTATATCAACCTGGAGAGTCGCAACGGGGTAGGTTGGCTTGACGGTTTTAACGAAATGCTGGTGCGCTGCGGCTACGAATGGACCGGGCACCCGGGCGTAGAAAACGGCACGCTGTATACGTTACACGGGCGTGCAGGAAATACCCCGGCTTCCAAGGTGGTGGTAGAAATTGCAGAAAAAGCGCCGTATGAAATCCGTATCCGCGGTCTGCTGAAAGAGAATACCTTTAAGAAAAGTAATCTGGAAACCTGGACTGAACTGCGTTACGTCCCCGGGACGCAGCAGTTTACGGTTCACGATCGTCTAACCAATCATGCTGATTATCCGCGTGACTATCAGATTATTTATCACAGTAACTTCGGTAAGCCGCTGCTGGAAGAGGGAGCGGTGTTCAGTGCGGCAATCAAGGAGATTTCGCCGTTTAATGATTATGCCAAGGGCGGTTTGAAAGATTGGCATACTTACCTGGGGCCTACCAAAGGCTTTGACGAGATGGTGTTCAACATCGTGCCTTACAGTGATTCTCAAGGAAAAACCCTGGCGATGATGAACAACAAGAAAGCGGATCGGGGAGTTGCAATTGGTTTTGATACTCACCAGTTGCCGGTTTTGACGTTGTGGAAAAACACGGATACTGAACGTCAGGGCTATGTTACCGGGATTGAGCCAGGGACCAGCTATGCCTATCCGGTAAAAATCGAACGTGAGCAGGGGCGAATCAAACAATTACAGCCTGGGAAGAGTACCGATTTCGAGCTGACTTACACTTTGCTGAACAATGCTGAACAAGTAAAAGAGTACCAAAACAAGATAAAAACGCTGCAAGGTGACCGTGAAGTTAAACTGGTCGATACTCCAATTGCGGTGGAATAGCATCTGGTGAGGGGGAGCCGGTCAAGCGACCGGCTCTTTGGCGTCAAAGCAGCAGTTCGTAGTGGACTTTCACTACCACTTTCTTGATGTTTTTCGGCTCAGTTATCTGGCAGCCGGGTTTGTGCGGCTCCAATGGGAAGAAGATTACATACATGCCCGGCATTAGGTTCAGGGTTTGCGGGCTGCGTTTGATATCCAGCCATTGCAGATCTTTGCTTTCATCGTAAAGATCGTTGCTTTCCCAACTGTCTGGCAGGCCAAAATCGATCCGCTCTTCACCGCCGATCAGGATCTGGATATCCAGATACTCCTGATGAAGCTCGGCGCGTTTGCTTTCTGCTGGCTCCGTCATCAGCTCCATCACGTTCATAAACACCCGTTCGCCATCGATCTCGTGCCGGCCCAACGGCAGGTTAGGCAAATCATATTGACGTACGGTATTGAGGATATTGGCTAAAACGGGTGAGAGACCACGTCCAAAGCGGGGGTTGTACAAACTGCCATAGATCATCCTGATGCTCCCTAATAAATAAAAGACCTGCTGAGAGTATGTCTATTATTGTTCAGGAAAAAAGTTAACTGGCTTGCAATCATGCAACCTTTTGAGCGCGGCGCCGTGGACTTTCCGCCAGGCGCCAGCGGGCTCACGAGAGGCTTTCAACCTGTGGCTTGGGCTTGATGGTTAACGTGGCCCCCATGGAGGCGGTAATGATGGCGGCCAATGCCAACCATTGCGTTTGGTTAAGATGCTCGTTGAGGAAGATCATGCCGGAAAGGGCGGCCATTGCCGGTTCCAGGCTCATCAGGGTGCCAAAGGTACGGGCGGGGATCTTGGGTAACGCGATAATTTCCAATGAGTAAGGCAACGCGGTAGACAGCACCGCGACGGCCAACGCCACCGGTAGAATATCCACGTTCAACAGTGCACTGCCTGCTTGCCAGGCACCGATCGGGCAGAACACGATGGCGGCGATCAATGACCCCACGGCTACGGTGCCCGGCCCGTGATCGCCTCCGGCCTTCTGGCCAAAAATAATGTATATCGCCCAGCAAGCACCGGCACCCAACGCACAAGCTGCCCCCACGGGATCGATACTGCCCATATCGTGGCCAAGCGGCAGCAGGAACCACAAACCGGCAATCGCCAGCGCCACCCAGATAAAATCGATCGGGCGGCGGGAAGAGAACATTGCCACCGCCAGCGGGCCGGTAAACTCCAGTGCCACCGCAATGCCCAGCGGCACCGTGCGTAATGAAAGATAAAACAGGTAGTTCATCGCCCCCAGTGACAGACCATAGATCAGCAAGGGCAACCGGCTACCGGCGGCGAAACGCATGCGCCACGGACGGAAAATGATAAACAGGATCAGCGTACCGATGCTCAGGCGCAGGGTGGTGATGCCTTCGGCACCCACCAGCGGGAACAGGCTTTTGGCTAATGAAGCCCCGCTTTGGATCGAGATCATGGCAATGATCAGTAAACACACGGGCACCAGCGTGGAAGACGCTTTAGTGGTTACAGACGAAGACATCCTTTCTGGCCTTATGGAACTCCCCAGCGTCTGGGAAGGTAATGAATTCAGGTGTTGCACAGTGTAAAGGAATTGGCAGCAAGGTGTTGGCGAAAAACGGGGGACCGGGTTGAATCTGTCAAAAATATGCGCCAACTTGGTTCAAGCAACCAATAAGTGCGCTTTTTTTAAGAGTATTCTGGAACTCAGATAGGTGATTAGCGTCACAAAAAGGAGTATAATTCGCGAAAAGTATAGGAAAATTAGCATGCTATAGTGTTCTTGAAATCTTCTGTTACACGATACAAAGATTTAGACACTCATTTAAAGGCAGAGTTTCACGCTAATTTTTGCTATATTTTCAATGTATGAGAAATTGAAGCACTTTAATAATAAAACGCGTTTGAGGTGGTTATGAAAAAAATTGCATGTCTTTCCGCAGTAGCAGCTTGTGTATTGGCCGTAACAGCAGGTACCGCATTTGCTGGTGAGAGCACCGTATCCGCTGGCTATGCCCAGGGCGATCTCCAAGGCGTTGCCAACAAGGCCGGTGGTTTCAACCTGAAGTACCGTTACGAGTACGACAACAGCCCACTGGGTGTGATCGGTTCTTTCACCCACCTGGAAAAGAACAACTCTGAAGACGGCTTCTACAACAAAGCACAATACAACTCCATCACTGCGGGTCCTGCTTATCGTTTCAACGATTGGGCGAGCATCTACGGTGTGATCGGTGTGGGCTATGGTAAATTCACTTCCAACGCTCAAGACGGTTCAGACCACAACAACACCAGCGACTACGGCTTCACCTACGGTGCTGGTCTGCAGTTCAACCCAATGCAACAGGTTGCTCTGGACGTGGGTTACGAGCAGAGCCGTATCCGCAGCGTTGACGTTGGCACCTGGAATGTGGGTGTAGGTTACCGCTTCTAAGATTTCCCCATGCCTTCGGGCATGAGGGTGTGACCTTGTTGGTCATGCTCAATGAAAATCCGCCTTTTAGGGGCGGATTTTTTTTGCCGGTAACTTATTGAAACGATCGACAACCTCTAGCGTTAGCCGACTCCATACGTAAGGGGGCGCTGCATGCTCCGCCCGTTTAGTTGAATGTGGTACCCGTCTAATTTCTCCTCTAGCTAATCCATCGATTTATCGGGCTTGCCCAATACCGTGGTCGGTTGCAATGAAAAACGCGCCGTGCGGGGATCGCGCTCATATCCCTGCGGCTCGGTCAGCAACCCATAGAGCTCTGGCCGACGGCCGTGGATCCAACGCCGCCCGCTGCTCATGGGGATTAAGCTCAGATCCAGATCGGCGGTGACCATAGAGTCCTGCGCTGCCCAGGTCTCTGACAGGATACGTCCATAAGGATCCAGCAGCATCGCATTGCCGGTGCGCACCTCATCATCGTCTCGCCCCACGCCGTTGCTGAACAAAATAAACAGGCCATTATCATGGGCGCGAGAAGGCAGCCAGCGCAGTAGCCAACCGCGGCCAGTTTCGCCGCGAAAAACCTCTTCGATCTCCGCCGGATTTTCTTTACGCTGCTGCCATAGCGCCAGCGGTATCGGCTTCATGCCGTGCGGGCTGCGTGAGTTTGTCCCCCCAGTTTGGTGAGGGGCGAACAGAATATCGGCACCCAGCAGCGTAGTGGCACGGGCGTTCTCTACCAGGTTGTTGTCCCAGCAGATCAGGATCCCCATGCGAACGCCCCAAGGGGTGTCAAACACGGTATAACTATCGCCTTTAGCGATTAGCGGATGTTCAAAAGGGTGGAGCTTGCGGTGCACATGAGTTTGGCCATCCGGCAGGCAAACCGCATAAGCGTTGTACAGCTGGCCGTCTTCACCCAGCTCAATCAGCCCAACGCCGATGGCCATTCGATACCGCTCTGCCAGCGGGCGGATGCGTGCCAGCGAAGGACTGGTGGCGATAGGCTCAGCTAAAGCGGTGATTTCGCTGTCGGCCAGATGGCGTACGTGCCAGTAGCCGGTAATGCACATTTCCGGGAAAGCGAGGACCTGTACGTTGTCGGCGGCGGCTTGGGCGATAAAGTCTTCCATAACGCCGAGATTGTAGTTCTTGTCGTTGGCGCGGTGTTGAAATTGTACCGACGCAGCACGAAGGGTCGTGGTCATAGCAAGCTCCTGTGGGTTTTTTGTTCGCTAATTACAGCAGCCGCATCGATTACTGTATAATCAATTAAAATCCTCTTTTGATAACTTAATGGAATGGATAATCGTCAACTACGTGCCTTTGTCGCGTTGGCCGAACTGGGGCGCTATCACCTGGCCGCCGAGCGGCTGTGCATCACCCAGCCCGCGTTGAGTAAGCAAATTCAAGCCATCGAACTGCAACTGGGCACCCGCCTGTTTGAACGGGGCCGCCAAGGTGCGCAATTGACGGCCAACGGTGCTGCACTGCTGCCCAGAGCGCGGGAGTTATTGACTCAATACGAGCAGTTTCATCTGTACGCGGTGCAGGTGGTGAAGGGGGAAACCGGGCGTCTGGCCTTAGGCTTTGGGCTTTCCAGCTTTCATCTGGCGCCGCAACGGGTGGCGGCATTTCGCCAGCGCTTTCCGTCGGTGGTGGTTGGCTTGGAGGATCTTCCTTCTGAACGGCAATGCCAGTTGTTGCTAAGCGGCGATCTACAGGCTGGATTTGTACGCTTGCCCGTTGTTGCTCCCTTGCAGGCTTTGCCTTTGCTGAACGATCGGCTGGTGCTGGCCGCGCCGAGAACGATGGCGTTGCAGGAGGAGAGTCTGTTGACGGATTTCCACCGTTTTCCTCTGTTACAGTTGGAGCCTTCGCGTGGCCGAGGGTTGAGTGAGCAGGCTTTGCGTTTTATTGCCGCTCAGGGGCTGCGGGCCAACGTGGTACAGCAGGCAGAGGATATCCAAACCTTACTGGCGCTGGTGGCAGCGGGGATAGGCGTGGCGCTGTTGCCACAAAGCATTGCGTTTATTGCTCCGGCTGGGGTCGATATTCTGCCGTTAAGCGGCGAGCAGACGCAGTGGCAGGTTGGGCTGGCGTGGAACCCGCAGCGGCCTGATGCGCTACGGGATAATTTCATCCAGAGTATCTTGAACTCACAGCGGCCGGTATAACACCACCGTTGGCAGCTGGTGGTATTCGCTGCGGTGGCTTGCCACAAAGCCGACTTTCTTCGCCAGGCCAAGCGAAGGGCGGTTATCCGGCGAGATGATACAAACGACTTTGTCCTGTGAGAAATTCTCTTTGGCCCAGACTAGTGCGGCATTCAAGGCTTCGGTGGCATAACCTTTACCGTGCGCAGCCGTGATCAGCGTCCAGCCCATTTCGGGGACATCGAGTGCGGGTTGAATATCACGGTGAAAATCGGCGAAGCCAATGCCGCCGATATACCTGCCGGTGTTTTTCTCCCGCACCGCCCAGTAGCCATACCCCAGCAATTTCCAGTGGCCGATGTAGCGCAACAGGCGGCCCCAGCTGTCCTCCTTGTCGCGTGGCGTGCTGCCGATATAGCGCACTACCGCAGGATCGGCCCACATAGCGGCCAAATCGTCAAAATCTTCCAGCCGGTGGGCATCCAGGACCAGACGTTCGGTGATCAAGGTGGGGGCAACGGTGTGAGTGGGCATGGCTTCCTTCCTGAACAAGAGAAAAGGCGCTGCCGGAGCAACGCCTCAAGATACTCATTACTGTAGCCGAACTGCTTTGGCTCTAGCAATACCGGGAAGTTACACTACCAGCCACAGCAGCCAGGTAAAGGCGAAGCCACTTAAACCGAGCAGGGTGGTTAATACCGTCCAGGTTTTCAGGCCATCAGCCACTGACAGGCCAAGGTATTTGGTGACAATCCAGAAACCGGAGTCGTTAACGTGGGATAAGCCCAGACCGCCAAAACAGGTGGCGAGCGTGACCAACACCAACTGCATCGGGTTAAGCCCGATAACCGCTTCGGACAGCAACCCGCCGGTCGTCAGAATGGCGACGGTAGCCGACCCCTGCGAGGCACGCAGTGCCAGCGAGATGATAAATGCCGCCGGGATCAATGGCAGGCCAATGGTGGTCAGCACATCTGCCAGCGCTTTACCTACGCCAGACTCGACCAGCACCTTGCCAAACACCCCACCCGCACCGGTAACCATAATGACCACCGCTGCTGTCGGTAACGCACCTCCCATCACATCGCTAGTGTGTTGCAAGCTCCAGCCACGGCGGATTGCCAGGAAATAGAATGCCAATACCAGAGCGATCATTAACGCTACGCCCGGCGAGCCGATTAATGACAAGGCATCACGGATTGGTGAACCGGCAGGTAACAAGGTTGCAGAAACGGTACCCAGCATAATGATGGCGATAGGGATCACGATCAGCGCGGTAATCAACCCGGCGCTCGGAGGATTGATCCGATCGCTGAGTGGGGCTCTGTCTTCCGGTGCCGGTTCTGGGGAGGCCAGTTGCAGCTGTTCCAACACCTCAATGGAGAGGGGGTAGGCTTTACGGTTAAGATATTTCGCCGCGAAGTAACCAATAATCCCCACCGGGATACAGATGACCAGGCCGATAATGGTCAACCAACCGATATCGGCATTCAACAACCCCGCTGCCGCGACCGGGCCTGGGTGTGGTGGCAGAGCAACGTGGACCGTCAGCATCACACCGGCCATCGGCAAGCCAAACTTCAACGGTGAGACTTTTGCCACTTTGGCAAAGCCATAGATGATCGGCGCCAGGATGATAAAGCCGACGTCGAAAAACACCGGAATGCCCAGGACGAACGCGGCACTGGTTAGCGCGGCAATGGTGCGTTTTGGCCCCAGTGCTTTGCTGAAACGCTGCGCCAGGGATTCAGCGCCGCCCGAATGTTCGATCATTCTACCCAGCATGGCACCCAGGCCGATGATAATGGTCACCGAGCCGAGTACACCGCCCATCCCGGCGGTCATCACTTTCATGACTTCACCGGTTGGGATCCCGCTGGCAAGCGCGACCAGTAGACTAACGACCAGCAGGGCGACAAACGGCTGAACCTTCGCCTTGATGACCATCAATAGCAGCAGTACGACACCCAGTACGGCAATGATCAGTAGCATAGTTGGAGACATAGCATAGCCTTTAATTCAGGTAAGAGTCCGGCACCGCGATCGCCCAGGGGCGATACGGGTGCGTTTATTTTTTATGTTATTGAAACTGGTGTTGGCGCTACGAGTTGTTGATTACAGGTAAGGTTTCACCCAACCCAGACCCGCCGTCGTTTCTCCACGTGGTTTATATTCACAACCGATCCAGCCTTGGTAGCCCACTTTGTCCAACTGGGCGAATAGCCAAGGATAATTCAGTTCACCGTCATCGGGTTCATTACGGTCTGGCACCGAGGCGATCTGGATATGGGCATAGCGCCCGGCAAGCGTTGCGATCAGATTACTGATATTGCCGTCCACCAACTGCGCGTGGAAGAAGTCGAACTGAATAAACACGTTCGGGCGATCGATGGTGGCTACCAGTTCCGCGGCCTGATGCTGGCTGGAGAACAGGTAGTTGGGCTTGATCGGTGGGCTGAGCGCTTCGATCAACACCTTGATGCCGTGAGGGGCAAAGGCGTCAGCGGCGTAACGGATATTGCTGATAAAGGTTTCCCGATAGCGGGCAATATCTTCCCCTGGCGGCACTACGCCAGCCATCACGTGAACGTTAGGGCACTTGAGGGCGATGGCATATTCCAGAGCGCGATCGATATCCGCGCGGGCATCCTGCTCGCGGCCCGGTAACGCTGCCAGCCCCCATTCACCTGCGCCCACATCGCCCGGCGCGGTATTGAACAACACCTGCTGTAGACCGTTTTGTTGCAGTTTCTCCGCCAGTAGATCGGCGGGGTAATCATAAGGGAACAGGAACTCTACCGCTTTAAATCCGGCCGCCGCAGCGGCGTCAAAACGATCCAGAAACGAATGCTCGGTAAACATCATCGATAAATTGGCAGCAAATTTTGGCATGGTTCAGCTCCGTAACTCGGCAATTTCATCATCGGTTAAATAGCGAATTGGGCGGTTGCCGAGGGTGAAAATCAGCTTGGCCGCATCTTCCATTTCTTCGGTATTGTTCGCGGCTTCCCGCAGGCTCTCGCCGGTGACCACGGGGCCGTGGTTCGCCAACAGGAAAGCCTTGTAGCTTGGGGCAAGCTTGCCCAGATCTTCCGCCAGCCGCAGATCGCCGGGGCGGTAGTAAGGCACCACCGGCACCTGACCGACGCGCATCACCACATAAGGGGTGAACGGCTTGATGGCATTTGCCGTATCCAGCCCTTGCAGGCAGGAAAGCGCGGTCAGATAGGTGCAATGCAGGTGCACTACCGCCTTGCACGCAGGGTTGTTCTGGTACAGCGCGCGGTGAAAGCTGATCTCTTTCGAGGGCTTGTCGCCAGAAATCCATTCACCGCTCAGGCTGACTTTCGACAGTTTGTCTACCTGCAACTCCCCCAGGCAAGAGCCGGTGGGGGTGGCAAGCAGGGTACCATCTGGCAACAACAGCGAAAGGTTGCCTGCTGAACCGGTAGCGTAGCCGCGTTGGAAGAACGAAGCCCCCAGGCGCACCATCTCTTCCCTTGCCAGCTGTTCAGTGTCAGCGGTCATCGTCATACTGAAAACTCCGTTTGTGCTCTGGCGAAAAAGTTTTCATCGCCGAAGTTGCCCGATTTCAGGGCCAGTGATACCGGTTGTTCAATTGCGCGTACCCAAGGCACGCCTGGAGAAATGCATGGGCCGATATGGAAGCCGCGGATCCCCAATGCCTGGGTGACCACGCCAGAGGTTTCACCACCGGCGACGATAAAGCGGCTGAAACCCTGTTGTTGCAGGCGTTTAACCACTTCGGCAAACAGGGCTTCAACCGCTTGGCTGGCGGCTTCGGTGCCGTATTGCTGCTGGGTTTTTTGCAGTTGCTCCGGTTCGGCGGTGGCGTACAGCAATGGGGCCAGTGGCTGTTCGGCCTGCTGTTCTACCCAGGCGCTTAGCTCGGCTGCGTAGGCGCTGCGATCGCCTGCTGTGATGCAGCGCGAGACATCAATACTCTGTGCAGGAGCCTGTTGGCGGTAGCGTGCTACCTGCTTGTTGGTCATGGTGGAGCAGGAGCCGGAAAGTACCACGACTTTCTTCCCCTGTGGCGCTCCGGCTGATTGAGCTTTTTCCTGACCTGGCTGTGCCCATTGGCGGGCAATGCCGATCGCCAGCCCTGAACCTCCGGTGACCAACTTCATGGTTTTCAGCGCTTCGCCCTGGGTCAGCAGATGCTGTTCGTTCAGGGTATCCAATACCGCGTAGCGCACACCTTGTTGCGCCAACTGTTGCAGTTTCTCCTGCACCGCATCGGCACCACGATCCATCTCTACTGCGTTGACCAGCCCGCAACGCCCGCTGGCCTGGGCCTCCATCAGCCGCATCAGATTACTGTCAGTCATTGGCGTCACCGGATGGTTGCGCATACCGGATTCCGACAGCAACTGGTCCATCACGAACAGATAGCCTTGATATACCGTGCGGCCATTTACCGGTAGTGCAGGGGAAATCACCGTTTGCTGTTCGCCAAGCGCATCGAGCAAGGCATCGGTAACCGGTCCGATATTGCCCTGGGCTGTGCTGTCGAAGGTGGAACAGTATTTAAAGTAGAACTGGCGGCAACCCTGGCGCTGTAGCCAGGCTAAAGCCTGCAACGACTGCTCGACCGCCTGGTCGACCGGGCAGGAGCGCGATTTCAGGCTGATCACCACCGCCTGCGAGTCGACAGGGGTATCATCCTGCGGCACGCCATTGAGCTGGACCGTAGGCAAACCGTTTTCTACCAGGAAGCTGGCGATATCGGTGGCGCCGGTAAAGTCGTCTGCAATCACTCCGAGTAACATTATGAGTTCTCCTTATTCTTCGGCAGTTCGATCCCGGCGAAGATCTTGATCACTGCGCTGTCATCTTCCTTGCCGAAACCTGCGTTGCTGGCGGAAGTAAACATGTTGAACGCCGTGGAGGCCAATGGCAGCGGGAAGTGCAGCGCTTTGGCAGTATCGGCCACCAGCCCAAGATCCTTGACGAAGATATCTACTGCAGATTTTGGTGAGTAGTCGCCATCGACCACGTGGCGCATACGGTTCTCAAACATCCAGGAGTTGCCTGCGGCGTTGGTGACCACATCGTACATCACGTCCAGCGGGATACCGGCGCGAGCGGCCAGCGCCATCGCTTCGGCACCGGCGGCAATATGTACGCCTGCCAACAGTTGATGGATGATCTTGACCGTTGCACCCAGGCCAATCTCGTCGCCGATGCGGTACACTTTCCCGGCCACGGCATCTAGTACCGGTTGCAACTGGGCGAAGGTGTTCTCACTGCCCGAGGCCATCACGGTCATTTGGCCAGCCGCTGCCTTGGCTGCACCGCCGGAAACCGGGGCATCCAGCATCGGCAGGTTATACGCCAACAGTTTCTGTTCGATCTCTTTGGCATCCGCAGCCGCAATGGTGGAGGACACCATCACCGGCGTATTCGGTTTCAACTGGGCCGCCAGGCCGTTTTCCCCAAACAGGATCTGTTTTACCTGGTTGGCATTAACCACCAACAGCAGCACCGCATCCAGTTCGGTTGCAAAGTCTGCTGCGCTGGTGGCGGCCTGTTTGGCACCGGCTTGCTGTAGCGCTGCCAGTGCCTGTGGGTTGAGATCGACGCCATAGGTAGTCAGCCCGGCATTGATGCAGGACGTTGCCGCGCCCATGCCCATTGAACCCAAACCGACGATACAAACTGCGTAGTTTCCTGGTTGTGCCATGATGCACCTCTGTTAATTTTAGTGATTATTTGTTTTGATGTGTTAAATGTAAGCGTTATTGGCGCGGATATCGGTGATCGCCTTCACAATTATTAACAATGTAACGGACGGTCTAAAAAACGGTTACTCTTGCTAACATAATGCTTTTAAATGTTTTTTATGATTATGACCGGCTTCACAGCCTGAAAAGCTTTACTACCGTTGCACGAAAATTGACGTAAAATCACAATTATTATCATCGTAGTCACAGGGGGGAACCGTGATACCTGTTGAACGCCACCAACAAATTTTGGCGCTGGTGTCCGAGCGCGGCGCAGTCAGCATAGCTGAACTGACTGAAAGGCTGGGAGTCTCGCACATGACCATCCGGCGCGATCTGCAAAAACTGGAAGAGCAGGGCAGTGTACTGTCCGTCTCCGGCGGCGTACAGGCGGCCGAGCGCGTGGCGATTGAGCCTTCGCATCAGGATAAGGAAGGGATGTTCAGCCAACAGAAAGCCGCTATTGGGCAACTGGCCGCGCGGCAGATCCCGGCCAACAGTTGCATCTATCTGGACGCAGGCACCACCACGTTGGCCCTGGCTCGCCAGCTCGGCGATCGTGACGATATCACCGTGGTAACCAACGATTTTGTTATCGCCGCCTATTTGCTCGAACACAGCCAGTGCAAGCTGATCCACACCGGCGGTACGGTATGCCGGGAAAACCGTTCCTGCGTGGGGGCCGCTGCGGCTCAGGCTTTACATAATCTGTTTATCGATCTGGCGTTTATCTCTGCTTCTTCATGGAGCATGCGGGGTTTGTCTACTCCGAACGAGGATAAGGTGGTGGTGAAAAACGCCATCGTTGAGGCCAGCCGCCGCCGCATTTTGCTGAGTGATACTTCCAAATATGGCAAGGTGGCCACCTATCTGGCGCTGCCGATTTCGGTCTTTGAGGTGATTATCACTGACGATCATCTGCCGGAAGCGGCGCGTGAGGCGATTATGCAGGCAAATATTACGTTGCTTACTGCGGTGCAGTGACCTTAAATCCCACGAATCTGATAAACACCGGGGTGGTTATCACTGCCCCAAGATCGTGGCCACAGAATCCACAACGGATAATACCAGGCATTGAGCCGCAATAATTCCATCACGCCCAGGTGCCAGCCGGTGGCACCGCCAGCCTGCTACCACATAATATTTACCTATAAAAAGTTAATAAGTTATTTTTAAGGATCCACCTTAATGTGGTGCTGGTCTACATCCTAATGAGTATGGGTAACACCAGGTTATATCGCTATGTAAAGTCAGTGTCATGCTAAGGCAGTTATCTGGCAGTGTGGCAGGTTAAAACTATTGATTTAAATGATAAAGGTTATCAACGATAGCTGAAAACGCCTACTTTCCCAGTCCTGTAAGATCTTAGTGATGGTTAAATCTGCGATATTTTTACATTAAAAAAGGCTCCGCAGGGTGTTTTTGTGAAGTTTTTCGCTAAAAATAAATTTATGGCGACATAAAAATCTAACCTTATGAATTTTAACGAATCAATATATCAATAATCAGCGTGTTTCGATAATCTTTGTTTTGGTCATGAGAAAATTCTTATTCCAGGGAGAAGGAAAAATGCCACAGTTAATGACAATTACCCGCGGTCTATTTACTAGCGATAAAAACGTTCACGAAGGCTTTTTTTTAATTTCAATTAAATGATTTTATTAACGATTAATGCCTGGGCTGTCTGTTTTTATAGTGAAAGTCGTGAATATAATGAAATATAAACTTAATGACCGTATTATCTTCGATGTCGATAGCGGAACGCTGAGTTTGAGCGATCTGTTTGACGATACTGTCACCATCTCCAACCCATCCAAGCGCTTGCTACAGTTACTGATTGTCCACCAGGGCGATGCCGTGAGCCGTGAAGTGATCTTCAAAAAGGTGTGGGATGATTATGGGATGATTTCCAGCAACAATAATCTTAACCAGTGCGTGAGCAAGTTACGTAGAGTGATCAAGGCGCTGGGAATTGATGAGGAAGTGATCGTCACGGTTCCCAAGGTGGGTTTTATGCTGCACAGCGAAATCCAGATTGTGTCTTGTGAGGATGAAAAGGATACGCCGATCCTTGATGCCGAACCGCCGGTATCAGCCGCTAAAACGATACCCGTGGTGGTAGGCAAGGTATTTTCACGTGCTTCCTTGCGCTATGGTTGGGGGATAGTGGGCTTTGTGTGTGTGGTGTTGGCTGGCATAGCGTTCTATATTTTCAATCCAAGCATCCGGCAAGAGAGCTATCTGGGCAAATCGGGTAACTGCGCGGTATTTATGTCGAACTCCACGGTTCGGGCAGATCCGGCATTCAGCGATGATGTGTTGGTGCAGGTGGCAAGGCAAAAAATCCAATGCCAACCGGATGAATACCTGTTACTGATGCGTGGCAATCAGGTGAAGTCGTATATTTCTGGCATCTCACGGCTATTTTTTCTCCGCTGCAAGATTTTGCGAGAGCATAAGATTGAACTTTGCTCTGGTCTGGAAAGCGAATCCTCCCTTTAATTGAATAATGATGCTTGGCTGGCGGGATAAACGACCGACAGCCAGAACATCGTGGCCTGAGATTTAACCACTTTACTAACGTTATTTTCCCTCAAGTACGATCGCTGCAGTGATTTATCCCCCTTATTATTCCGCTGGCTGACTACCCTGAAACAGTAATGCTCCTCACGCTAGCCCTCTCCCAAAAGGAGTGGAGACCGAACGTGCCACCATTTTATTACGGCACTCCGCTTCTGCATCAACCTTGTTACAGATCACCTCTGTACCCGAACACGGCACCATACCAGCACCCTACCCCAAAAGGAGTGGAGACCGAACGTGCCACCATTTTATTACTGCACTCCGCCTCTGCATCAACCTTGTCGCCGCTCACCTTTGCACCTGAATACGGCGCTGTACTAGCTCCTTCGCCCTTTGGGAGAAGGTTGGGGTGAGGGAAAATGGGGTGCCTTAACTGACACACATTAAATGTACAGGCTGATTTTTCACCAGAAATGGCACCGAATAACGACAGTTATAATGTGGTTAATGTTTGCTCGAATTAATCTAGGATAATTCTGCCACCTTCCTTGCGTAGGTGGGATTTCTATCCTTAATTGAGTATTAAAAAGATTAAACACAGGATTTAAATCTAAACATTTCACATTTACTAGTTAATGATTATCTTAAGATTAATTTGGGTTAAGATTTTTCTCGTCAAGTAGGACGAGAGGCATACTCACGTTACATATCAATACTTGGCGTTATCCCGCTAGCAACTGGCAATACCGGAGTGAGTGGAGATGACAAAGATCGGCACATTTAACGGACAATAGAAATCTATAACTTAGGGAGTTTTACCATGAAAAAGATCACACTTGCTCTGGCAATCGTTTCAGCATTCGCAGTAGTGGGCACCGCTCAGGCAGCAGACGTTACCGCACAAGCCTTGGCTACCTGGTCAGCCACTGCCAAGAAAGATACCACCAGCAAGTTGGTTGTGACGCCAATCGGCAGCCTGTCTTTCCAATATGCTGAAGGCATCAAAGGTTTCAACAGCCAGAAAGGTCTGTTCGACGTGACTATCGAGGGCGAAGGAACCGCCACCGATTTTAAACTGACCTCCAAGCTGGTGGCCAATACTCTGACTCAGCTCGACACCTCTGGTTCTACCCTGGAAGTGGGCGTTAACTACAATGGCGCAGCAGTAGAGAAAACCGCTGAAACCACCATGATCGACGTTAATGCCGGTATTATGGGTGGCAACCTGAGCGCACTGTCTGGCGCTTACGACAAAGCTGTTCGTACCAGTGCACAAGATCAGTTCACCTTCAGCATCATCGGCGCAACGGCTGATGGCGCAACTGCTGTGACTGATTTCAGCACCCTGCCTGAAGGTATCTGGAGTGGCGACGTGAGCGTAGAGTTCAACGCTACCTGGACTACCGCATAATCGTTTCCCCAGAGTAATGCGTCTTAACAGGGGGGAAACCCCCTGTTTTTGTCAGCTAAAGAGTTTGGAATACCGCTATGAATCGTTTCTATTTTTCTATTCCCCTGTTGCTGTCCCTATGCCATAGCGCCTTTGCGCTGGATGTTGGCGCGGTCAGTTCCTTTATGCCCAGTAATAGCGCGACGCTAAGTAAAGAAATTAAAAATACGACGGATAGCGGCCGCCTGGTGAATATAAAAATAGAAAGGATTTCCGACCCGACGGAATCCGGCGTGGTGATCCCGATGGCGACGAAAGACGAAATGCTGTTGTCACCGGCCAGCCTGATGATGCCAGCCAACGCCAGGGACGTGATCCGTTTTTATTATAAGGGCCCAGAAGATAGCCAAGAGCGCTATTACCGGATTGTCTGGTTCGATCAGGCATTAACGGATGCGGGGCAGAACACCGCCAAACGCAATGGCGTGGCCACCACCTCCGCGCGTATTGGCACCATTTTAGTCGTTACGCCACGCCAGGTTAATTTTAATCATCAGTTTGCCAATAACAAAGTCGCCAATACCGGCAATGCCACCTTCAAAATGGTGGCCTACGGCCCCTGCAAGAATAAGAAAGAAGGCAGCAGTTGCAAGGAAAACTACTTTGTCATGCCAGGTAAAGATCGTGGCCTGTCAAAAGTGGATATCAATGATAAGAAAAGCCACGTTGCGCTTTGGTATGGAGAGCAATTTATTCAAGTCAAATAACACCGAGTTGGGCTGCCACGGGATGTTGCAGTAAAGGGATGCATAATAGTTCAAGGAGTTAGACGTGAAACTAGCACTGGATAGTGCATTACTCAAGATATCAGTAGCGGTGGGGATGAGCGTTATCCCGGCCGTGATGATCCCTGGGCAGTCGGCTCTTGCCGCCGGGTTAACCCAAATTGATGGCGTGTTGATCCCCCAGACTTTCAGCATGGCATTGCGTGAGGGGATGAGCATCCCATTATTGCTGCATTTTGAACAAAACAGCACCCTGAAAGACGATCAACGCATTGGGCGCGCATTGCTGGTGCTTGATGATAACCACCTGAAAATTAGCGAAATTACCCTGGAAGATAACGAAGGTGGCGCACAGCTGACCGCCGCGATCACCAAGCAGCTCAATACGCTCAATGACGCCAACTTTGATGATAAGCAACGCATTACGCTGTCGGATGATGCCTGGCTGGCGTTGGATTTCCGCCAGTTGAACCTGCAATTGGTAGTGAAGCAATCGGCCTTGGGTACGGTATTGCGTGAGCGTGCCAGCGATATTGGTGCGTCGAGTGTTGATGAGATAAGCAGCACGCTGGCCTACAACCTGGGCGTTTACGATAATCGCACCAAAGCCAGTGAAGGTTTTACCTCCAGCTATTTATCGCTGAATAATGTCACTTCTCTGCGTGAGCATCATGTGGAAGTGAACGGTTCTGTCTATGGGATTGGCAGCAGCAACCAGGATTCGACGCTGTATAAGCTGATGTATGAGCGTGACTTCGCTGGCCGACGCTTTGCCGCAGGCATGCTCGACAGCTGGAACCTGCAATCGCTGGGGCCAGTGACCACCATCAATTCGAGCAAAATCTACGGTATGTCCTATGGCAGCCGGGCCAATTCGACGGTGTTTGATAATAGCCAGTCGTTAACACCGATTGTCGCCTTCTTCCCCTCGGCGGGTGAGGTTCACCTGTCACGTGATGGCCGTCTGCTCAGCGTACAGAATTTCTCCATGGGTAACCACGAAGTGGATACCGGCACGCTGCCTTTTGGTATTTATGATGTGCAGGTTGAGGTGATCGTCAATGGTCAGGTGATCAACCGCCGTATGCAGCGGGTTAACAAACTCTATAGTCCGCTGCACGCCGCGGGTGCGCCGATGTTCTGGCAGTATTGGGGCGGCATGGTGCGTATGGATGAGTGGCGTGGCGACAACGATCGCTTCGCTGAGGCTAAAGATAGCTACCTGCTGGGGGCTTCAGCCTCTGGCAACCTGTCTCGCTTTAACTGGGCGCTGTCCGGCTATTCCCTGGACAGCACTTCGGTGGCGGAAGGCCGTTTAAGCATACCGATCATCGATGCGGTGCAGGTTAGCACGCAGAGCATGGTAGCCACAGACCGATCCTGGACGCTGATCAATACCGTGAGCGCCACGCTGCCCGGTGGTTTCAGTACGCTGTGGGCCAACGAAGAAAAAACGGTGATCGGCAACAAACTGCGCCAAAACGATGCCCATAACCGGGCGATCGGCGGCTCGCTGAACTTGGGGGCGATTGTGCCTCACCTCGGCACGCTCAGCGTCAGTTATAACGATGACAAGAAAAATAGCAGCCATTACTACAACGTAGATTACTACCAGAATCTGTTCACCGGCCGTTACGGCACGCTGGGCATACGCGCCGGGGTACAGCGATACAATAATGGCCATTCCGGCGGCAATACCGGTAAGTACATTGCGCTCGATTTCTCCTTGCCGCTTGGCAACTGGTTCAGTGCCGGGGTTTCTAACCAGAACGGCTACACCACGGCAAATATTGCGGCGCGTAAAGAGATCGCCGATGGGCCGATCCGTACCGTGGGGGCAAACCTGTCGCGCGCCATCTCTGGGGACACCAACGGGGATAACAGCTTTAACGGCGGTGCCTACGCCCGTTTTGACACCAAGTATTCTACCGGCACCGTCAACGTTAGCAGTTCCGCAGACGGCTACGTGAATACCAGCCTGACCGCTAACGGTAGCGTCGGTTGGCAGGGGCGTCATATCGCGGCAAGTGGACGCAATGAAGGTAACTCAGGGATCATTATCAATACCGGCCTGGAAAATGAAGGCATGCTGACCGCGCGCGTGGATGGCCGCGTCGTCAAGCTGACCGGCGACAAGAACTATCTGCCACTGTCCCCTTATGGTCAGTATGTCGTGGAGCTGATGAACAACAAAAACTCGGCGGAAAGCTTCGATATCGTCACCAATCGTAAGAACAGCCTGACGCTGTACCCGGGCAACGTGGCGGTCATCGAACCGCAAATCAAACAGATGGTCACGGTATTTGGCCGTATCAAGGCCGAGGATGGCACGCTGCTGGCCAACGCCAATATCAACAACCATATCGGGCGTACCCGTACGGATGAAAAAGGGGAGTTCGTGATGGATGTGGATAAGAAATTCCCGGTAATCGATTTTACCTACCGCCACAATCAAAGCTGTGAGGTGGCGCTGGATCTGAGCAAGGCACAGGGTGCGGTCTGGGTCGGCGACGTGGTTTGCCGCGGCTTGAAGTCCTACGCCAAAGTGGGCCAACCAGGAGATATGAGCAATGAAGGCTAATAACATACGTTTGGCGCTGTTGATTGGCGGCCTGCTGAGCATCGCCCCGGCGCAGGCGGTGAACCCGACCAATCTGGGAGATGCCGCAACGATGAAGTTTGTCTTTGTTGAGAACAATGCGGACGATAACTTCTTTGTGACCCCGGCAGGGGGACTTGATCCGCGTATGACCGGTGCCAATAAATGGACAGGCCTGAAATATGGGGGTTCCGGCACCATTTACCAGCAGAGCCTGGGCTACGTCGATAATGGCTATAACTATGGGCTGACGGCTAACAACCGCTTCGATATGTGGCTGGAAAATGCGCCTATTAAAAATCCGTTCCTTGGCCTGCGTTGTATTAACTGGTATGCCGGCTGCAATATGGACACCAGCCTGATCTTGCCTGAAGCTACTGATGAGAAAGGGTTTTACGGTGCAGTCGTCACCTCAGGTGGGGCCAAATGGATGCATGGCATGATGTCGCCGAGTTTTTATCAGTATCTGAAACAGATGGGAACGGGCACTTCGTTCAGCATGCAGATCAACGGTTGTCAGACCAACGTTGTCTACAATGCCAGCAACGGCGAACGCTGCCAGGATCAGGCCCGTGGCACCTGGTATCGACGTACCGTCACCCATGCCAAGGCGGCACACCTGCGTTTTATCAATACCAATGCGGTATCGGAAGTGTTCGTCAACAGTGATGGGATACCGATCATCGGTGAAGGTAATGCGGACTGCCGCAACCAAACCGTCGGTGCCCGCAGCGGTATCATGTGCAAGATGGTCAGCTACGACCTGCAAACGGATGGCAGCGTCAGCAATACCTCGATCCATATTTTTCCGTCGATCAACCATGCCGCACTGTCATCGGCGGTTAATGCGGCCGATCTGCAATTCAGTTTGAATGGCAACAGTTGGAAAAATACCTCGGGTACCGGCAGTTACTATACGTTTAACGAGTTGAAGAGCAGCAATGCCGTTTACGTGTTTTTTGCCAGTAACTTCTTCAAACAGATGGTCAAGCTGGGGATCACCGACGGCGGTACGCACGATCTGATTAACTTCCGTTTCCAGAACACCACCTCGCCGGAATCGGGCTGGTATGAGTTCTCGACCTCTAACCAACTGATCATCAAGCCTCGTGATTTCAGTATCAGCATTATTTCCGAGGATTTCGATAATAATCCGCACCGGGAAGGCTATGTTGGCCCCTCCGAGCCACCTTTGGAGTTTGGCTATATTGTGACCACCAGCGCCAAGACCAATGCCGATCAGGTCAGGGTGATGGCGACCGGCCCAACGCAGTCACTGGGAGGGATCAACTACTGTATTTTCTCCTCGCCGGACAATACCACGAAGGTTCCATTCCCGGCCCAGCTTAGTATTACCACCAGCACGGGGACGGAGCAGGTGTTTGATGCCGGTTGTGACAGCCAGTGGCATGACATGACCAACGCCTTGTGGAGCAGCACCCCATGGAACGATATTTCCGGTGACGTGGGGGTGATGAACAAGACCAAGGTCAAGTTCAGGATCCCGATGAACGCGCCGATCTCGCTGAAAACGGTGGAAGGTAACGCCTGGTATGGTGATGTGCATGCCGCCGGTGAAATCCACGTTGAGGCAACCTGGCGCAATATTAATTAAGGGGATGATATGAAAACTCTGCTGCTATGGCTAATCTTCCTGCCCTTTACCGCCGGGGCGATCAACGTGGGTACCATGACGTTTGCGATGGATCAGGATCAGTCCTTTGTCGCCAAGCGGGTGTTGAACAATAACGCCAGCGCCCGGTTTTATCAGGTTTCCATTCGTGCCATCGATCGGCCAGGGGAGCAAGAGGTGCGAACCCGCCCGGCAGAGGGTGAATTGCTGTTTGCTCCCAAGCAACTGACGCTGCGGGCAGGGCAGGGGGAATATTACAAGTTCTATTACCATGGGCCGAAGGATAATAAAGAGCGTTATTATCGCGTCTCATTTCGTGAGGTACCGACTAACCTGCTGACCACCGGGCAGAGCAATAAAGCTGGGGCCAACCTGGAGCCGATCGTGGTAATGGATACCATTCTGGTGGTCAGACCGCGTGTGACCCAGTTTGACTATCAGCTTGACAAGCAGCGCGGTACGCTCAAAAACACCGGTAATACCTTTTTTAAGTTTTTGCTGAAACCCGGTTGTGATAGCACTGATGAAGAAGGGATCACCGAGTATTTACGACCAGGGGATACGCTGTCGCATCCGGGTATCAAACTGCAAGGTCAGAAATTTATTATTTATAACGATAAGTTTATCAACGTGGATAAAAGTTGCATTTAAATAGCAAGATTTTATTGACCGTTCGGCAGGAAACGCTGGTTTCAGGTGGTTTTTATAAACTAAAAAATATAATATTTTTAATGGGGTGATTAATTATGCATGCCTTTTATAACGAGACTTTTATTATCTTTGATCCCCATCCTTTGGTGAATATCGGCCTGCAGGCATTGATTGACCCGAACAATAAAAAAATCAGCCGTCTAAGTAGACTGAAAGATATTGTCTCGTTACTTAATGATAAAGAACAGCAAACGGTTATTATGGAGCTCTACCATCATACCGAAGACATTTATCAGGTGGTGCGATTCGTGTTGACCTTCGGTACGCTTTGGCCAAAGGCGTCCTTGGTGGTTTTCACCGATATCATCAACCCGGATATTTTGTCGTTGCTTGCCGCACAAAAACACCTCTCATTAGTGGCCAAGCGCGATAGTGTGAATTATTTGCTGGCAGCTGTTTCGGCGGCCCATCCTACTGCGAGTTATCGTAGCCCAGCGATGCGGCAGCTGTTGTTGCAGGAACTGCGGCCATTATCAGGTTGTGAATGGCGCATCCTGGGGTTGATGGTTGCCGGAGCCAATGCACAGCATGCCGCTCAGGTTATCGGGCGCAGCTATAAGACCGTCTGTACCCATAAGCTGAATATTATGCGCAAGCTGGGGCTGAATCAGGTTGGCTTTATGCAGCTGCTGTTGGCGTTCAGAACCCGTTATTGGGATGAAACTGCTATTTCTGGAGTACATCCAGCTCCACCTCACTGAGAGAGAAGGGCTGTTTCTGAGGTTGTGCCAGCGGTGCTAGTTCAAACAATTCCTCTGTCAATCGGCCTGGCTTAAATCAGTGCAGATCGCCTTTATTCTAGGTTTATTATTAATTCCAGGCTTTTTATTAATGATATATATGTCACTTGTAAGCGAACTAGGTCGCTGTTTTACGTTACAATTGACTATAAAATGTTCTGTCTTGGTGTTATTAATAGCGTGGTAATATTATCATTCCCGGTGTTAATTTGAGAATTTACTGGTTACACTAAAGAATTTCTCATGAAAGATCCGAAAGTAAAATATTTTAGCTGAATTTTATTGTCTTAATAAATGCTATAAATTAAGGTCCTTCTGCCTTTAAGAACGGCGTATTCATGTTTTTAATTAATTATTCTAGAAGGATCTATATAGATGAATAAAAGCAAAATTGGGCTTTTGATGCTCGGTACTCTGGTGTTCTCAGCGAATGCTTTTGCTGGTATCAGCAGCCAAGAGCAAAATATGCGTAATGAAGTCACCAAGTGCGTCAGTGATATCCAGTCATATGGCAATGATCCTCGGGAAAAATCGCCTCTCTGGGTTATTTACGGCACACGCGGTGGTGCACATAAGTATTGCGGTTCCGTTGCCGCTAAAACCAGAACTGCAATCACGCCAGGGTACAACCAGCAAGAGGCTTGGGAAGCAGAGTGGCAGGATCTCTTTGCAGAATATAGCGCCATTCCTAAGGCAGATGCCAACCAACCCAATACCCTGAAATTGGTTAAAAAGCTTCGTGATCTTGCCGCAGCAAACAAATTGGATGGGCGCCATGCTCAGTCTAAACTCTATGTTTATCGTGCTATGATGCGTGAGCTTGATAAATTGGATGCGATCCTGCCTTCTGTAGAAGGTAAGTAATCTGTTCTAATTAAATAATTATGTACCGGCACGTTTAATTATGACTGCCGGTGCATTTTTATAAATCCCATTATTTCCATTCTCGCTATATGAATAAAAATCTATTCGTTTTCCCTACTCTATTAATGGCAGCCTGGTTTGCCAATGCAGGGGAGTATTTTTATATCTCCCAAGGGGAGCGGGATATAGGCCATATGGAATTGGACGTGGCGGACGACGGTTTTCCATGTTTTGATAGACAACAGCTTATTGAATGGGAAATCCTTTCACCAGAAAATATGAGTGAGGTACCAGAAACCGGCTGTATCAAAGTTAAAGATCTTTATCCATTAAATATTACCGTTACCTTAATTGATAAGGTGAATTTTCTCATTTTTACATTCTTGGAGTCGACAGAGGTCAAGGCCGATCCTCGCCTGGCTATCGAGTATAGAGATGAGGGTATTCCAGCTATCCTGATAAACTATGATGTTAACTATAAAAAATATCAGGGAGAACGTTATGTCAGAAGAAAAAGAAAAGATAACTTAGTCGTTGAGTTAGAGTCTGGCATCAACTATCAACACTGGCGGTTAAGATCACGGCAGTTTCATGATAATGAGGATATGCTACAGCAACGAATAAGGTTTTCCGATCTCTATGCTGAAAGAGATATCCCCGTGATAAACTCTCGCCTGCATTTTGGTGAGGGCTACAATAATACTTTCTATCTGGATCCCTTCCCCTATCGCGGGATAAAATTGTCCTCGGACGATAATATGTTTCCTTCGTCACAGGGGCCGGTGTTGCCTTGGGTATACGGAGTGGCCACCAGTGATGCTGAAGTTGAGATCCGGCAGAACGGCAAACCGGTTTACCGTACGATGGTTCAAGCCGGGGATTTCGTGCTGAGAAATATCAAACTGTTTGACAAGTCGGGTTCTATTACCATGACGGTGAGAGAAAGCGACGGTAGCATCATTTATTATGACGTACCCTGGAGTCGGTTGGACAACATCCTGGATAAGAACATGTGGAAATATGATATCTCATTCGGCAAGTTTATGAGTAGTGAGAGAATGGAAGAGTCTAACCCCATTTTCTTTCAGGGGGGCGCTGGATATGGCCTCACTGCACAAAGCTCTTTATTTGGTGGTGCGTTGATATCGCAAAATTACTATAGCCACTCACTAGGTATTGGTCAGCGACTCAATCAATTCGGTGATGTTACCTTTAATCATCAGTACAGCAGTATAACATCGGCAGAGCAGGGTCAGGTGAATGGTGAGAAGTTGCGTTTACACTATGTGGCTAATTTCAACAAGGCGAATGCCAGCATCAGGTTAAATGGCGAGTATTATCTACAGCCTCATTTTAATGATTTCAATAATTACGCCTATAATGCTAAAACAGATTATTATTGCTGTGATTATTATAAAAAAGAATATGGTTTTGATTTTTCGCTAAGCGCATTGATCGGTACCTCACAGAGCTTGTCGTTAAATATCAACCGGGAAAAATACAAAGAAGATCAAGGTAAGCGGACGTTCTACTCGCTGAAGTTTATGCAAAACACCGTCAACTTATCCTATGACCTTGACCTGTCCTACTATCAATACCCTGCGCAAAAAAGTGAAATGCTCTTTGGTATTACCTTCAGGGTACCCTTAAAGAGAATGGGGATTGATAACACCAGCCTGAATCTGGGATACAGCTATAACCCCTATGAGCACTATCAATCTGAGCTTGGCGTTAGCGGTAGACATCTAAATAATAACCTTAACTACCGGGTGACTGGCCGCAGGGGCAAACAGAGCAAGGCAAGTTATCAGGCGAATGCCAATTACCGTTATGCTGCGGGCGAATCGGCTATCAGATACCAGTCTGGAAAAAACTATGCGCTTTACTCGGCGAACAGCTCAGGTTCATTGGTTGCCCACCTGGCGGGGATTACCTTAGGGCCAGCGTTAGGTGACACTAACGCACTGGTTTATAGCAAAAAGCATCCCAATGCGACGATCCCCGAGCAGGTTGATGTGATTACCGACAGTCGCGGCTATGCCATTATCCCCAATCTTATTCCCTATCAGGTCAACGTGGTCAATGATGAGATAGGCCAAGAGAGGGAATTTGGTGAGCCAGCCAATGAAGTCGTTAAAGTGCCGACATTAGGAGCCTTATCCTATTATGAGTTGCTCAACTAAATAGCTGTGCCGAAGAGGGCAACAGGTGGAAATCATACGGGGTGCCGGCACGCCATAAGGCCTTCCCTGGAGGCTGATTGCCGGCACTTTAGCTAGATTACCGACAGGGAGAAACGAAAGCAGGCGCCAGCATGCTGCTGATCCACGAGCGTAATATCACTGTCGTGTAACTGCAGAATGCGTTTGACAATCATCAGCCCCAAACCCCCTGCATGACGGCGGGCATGGTTGAGAATTGACGGACGGATAAACAGATCTGGGCGCAGTTCCAAGGGAATGCCAGGCCCGCTGTCATTGACCTGAACCATCACCTTATTACCCTGCGGCCACAGGCGCACTTCAATCTCTCCACCGCTTGGCGTATGGCGTATCGCGTTATCCAGCAGGTTTGTCAGCACCCGTTCCATCATGCTCAGATCGGCAAACACCTGGGGGATGCCCGGCTGAATATCGGCAAGCAGGCGCTGCTGGCGAGCCTCGGCGGCCAATTCGAACTTCTGGAATACGTCCTGCACCAACTCACTGAGAGAGAACGGTTCTTTCTGAGGTTTCACCACGCCGTATTCCAGCCTGGCCAGCTCAAATAGCTCTTGCGCCAGCCGCCCAACTTTGCGGCTCTGCGCCAGGGCTATCTCCAGATAGCGTTGACGGTCGGTGGGGGTCAGGCTGGCGGATTTCACCGACAGCGTTTCCAGATAACCATGCAGCGAGGTCAATGGAGTACGCAGATCGTGAGAGATATTGGCGATAAACTCGCGCCGTTGTTGGTCCTGTTGTGACAGGGTTTGCCACTGTTCGGTAATGCGCTGTGCCATACGGCGGAATGCCTGCTGCAACTGGCTGACTTCATCACGGCTGTGACTCTCCGCAGGGGTGTTGGCATAGGTTTGCAGTGCTGCGATGCCGTCGCTATCCAGAGCACTAACCTGCTGGGTCAGACGGCGGATCGGCCGTGTTACCCAGTGGAAGGCAAAGCCCCCAGCCAGCAGCCCGAACAGCGCCACCAGCCCCATCGACCACAGCGCGGTATAAATGGCAGAATTGATCTGGGCGCTATTGGCCAGCGCATCATAATCTTCCCCCAGCAGCACCACGTACAAATAGCCTTCAATCTCGCCATTTACCCGCAGCGGCGCGGCGCTGAAGACTTTTTGGTTATTAAGATTGCGCGGATCGTCGCCATAAAGGGGCATTTCGGCCCCGTTCAACAATGTCTGTATCGGTAACAGATCGACCTTTTGGCGTTTCATGTGCCCGGCAGGTGCCGCGTTGCCGACGATATTGCCTTGTTTATCCAGCAGATAAACCTCAACGCTCGGATTAACCGCCATCAGTTTATCGAACAGGGTATGCACCGACCGATCGTTCCAGCCCTGTGAACTCAACAGTGGGTTGCTGGTGGCGATATGCTGCGCCAGATTGGTGGAAAGCCGTTGGATCACCGCCTGGCTATATTGCGTGCTGCTGCGCACCTGTAGCCATCCGGAGATCGAACAGCAGATGAGCAGCAGCAGGGCGAAAACCAGAGTCAGGCGTTGTGTCAGCGTGAGATTTTTCATCATTTACCCTTGCGGCGAAGCCGCGAATTTATAGCCCTTACCCCACACGGTGAGGATGTGCTCGGGTTCTGCCGGGTTGCGCTCAATCTTGATCCGTAGCCGGTTAATATGGGTATTCACCGTGTGTTCATACCCTTCATGTTCATAGCCCCAGACCTGATTGAGCAGGCTGAGGCGGGAAAACACTTTGCCGGGGTGGCGGGCGAAGAAATACAGCAGGTCGAACTCGCGTGGTGTCAGTTCTACCGTTTGCTGGTGTAGAAGAACTTCGCGGGCGATGGGATCGATCACCAGCCCGTCCATGCTTAACGTTCCCGCCTCCATCCTGAGATTACGGGTCATCGCCTCTTGGCGGCGGAACAGGGCTTTGACGCGGGCGACCAGCTCCAGCATGGAAAAGGGTTTGGCCAAATAGTCGTCTGCACCCAGTTCCAACCCCAGTACCCGGTGGACTTCACTAGAGCGGGCGCTGGTGATAATGATTGGCGTATAGCGCGTCATATTGCGGGCGCGACGGCAGATTTCCAGGCCATCGATGCCCGGCAGCATCAGATCGAGGATCAGCGCGTCCCAACCTCCTTGTTCCAGCATTGCCATGCCCAGATTGCCATCGGCCGCGTGGCTGATGTCATAGCCTTCATCGCGCAGATGCAGTTGCAACAGTTCGGCGATATGGCCGTCGTCTTCGACGATCAAGATTCGTTTTGCCTTTTCCATTTTCTCTACCGCAGTTAACTGGTCTACCTGAAGTCTACACAACCCCTACCTTGGAAGTGATCACATTTTATTTAACTTTGCGTGAGGTCTTGGGGAACAAATCCGTTGAATACTGCCGACATCGAACCGATACGGGGCAGGAGATAAGCGATGATCACGGCGAAACAGACCCTTATCCACCCGCTGTGGCTAAGGCTGACACACTGGTTGAACGCACTTGCCATGCTGATTATGGTTACCAGCGGTTGGCGCATTTATAACGCTTCCCCGTTGTTTAACTTTAGTTTTATCAACGAGCTGACGCTAGGCGGTTGGCTGGGGGGCGCGCTGCAATGGCATTTTGCCGGCATGTGGCTGTTTGGCATCAATGGCCTGTGCTATCTGCTGATCAACCTGTTCAGTGGCCGCTTTAAACGCCAATTCTGGCCGCTCAGCCCCAGGCAGTTTGTGGCCGATCTTTGGGCCGCCCTGTGCGGCAAGTTGTCACACGCCGATCTGCGCCACTACAACATGGTCCAGCGTGTGGCCTATCTGGTGGCTATCGTGGTTAGCGTCCTGATGGTGCTCTCTGGGCTGGTGTTGTGGAAGTCGGTGCAGTTTCCCCTGTTACGTACCCTGCTTGGGGGCTATGACGCGGCCCGCTATGTGCACTTTTTTGCCATGACGGCGCTGGTTGGCTTCGTGGTGATCCATCTGGTGATGGTAGCCCTGGTGCCACGTACGTTGCTGGCCATGTTGCGTGGACGTTAAGGAGACACCGATGAAAATGGAAAAACCCCCTCTCAGCCTCAGTGAAGGCCAGGATATCGTTAAAGAGGCACAACGCCTGTTAGCGCGCCAGTTGGCATCGTCGTCACGCCGCCGTTTTCTGCGCAATGGCTTGACCCTGGGGGGCGTAGCGATGCTGACCGGCTGCGATCTCAGCGATAACGCTCAGGTAGATCAGGCCTTGAGCCGCATCTCACGCTTTAACGACCGGGTTCAGGGCTGGCTGTTCAATGCCAACCATCTGGCACCAGAGTATGCCGAATCGATGATCACTCGGCCATTCCCGTTTAATGCTTTCTATAGCGAGGATCAGGCGCCGGATATCAATGGCGACGATTATCGGCTGGAAGTGGCGGGGTTGGTGCTGCACAAGCAGCCCTGGACGTTGGCACAACTGCATCAAATGACGCAAATCAGCCAGATCACCAGGCATATCTGTGTGGAAGGCTGGAGCGCCATAGGCAAATGGGGTGGGGTGCCGTTTGCCACCTTCCTGAAAGCGATTGGCGCAGATCTTAACGCCCGCTACATCGGCTTTAAGTGTGCCGACGACTACTACACCAGCATCGATATGGCCACGGCGTTGCATCCGCAAACGCTGATGGCGCTGACCTACGACGGGCAGATTTTGCCGCGTAAATACGGCTATCCGATGAAACTGCGGATGCCCACCAAGCTGGGTTACAAGAATCCCAAACATATTCAAGTGATCGAAGTCACCAACCACTTTCCCGGCGGTTACTGGGAAGACCAAGGCTACAACTGGTTTGGCGGTAGTTGATTGCCGCCGATGCAGTTTCATGGCACGACGCGTGCCGGTTAACCAAGAAAAGGAAATACCATGAAAAAGTTATTTGCCATGATGATGTGTAGCGCACTGATGCTGGGTATCACCGGAGCCAATGCGGCCGACAGCATGGGCAAGGACGCAATGAAAAAGGACGGTATGAGCCAGATGTCCCACGATGGGATGGCTAAACAGGGCATGAAAAAAGAGTGTATGGATAAAGACTGCGTGAAGAAGGACTCCATGGCCAAAGATGGCATGAAGAAGGATCATATGGCCAAAGACGGGATGAAAAAGGACTCCATGGCTAAAGAGGGTATGAAGAAAGACGCTATGAGCCAGTAAAGGTGCCGGTGACCGCCAGTTATCATGTCTCTGGTACGGCAAGGGGCGCGCTCAATTGCTGAGTCCGCCCCTGTTGCTCAATTGCCAGCGACGAAAATGGTGCTCATATTTCGTAGACGCAACTTCTTTAATGCACTGTATTTCTGTGAAAAAATGGTTTTCGGATGGGTTCCGCGCTTGGCCGCAATGTTCAGCAGACTATCGCCGCGCAACAGGTTGAAGATCACATCGCTTTCTGCCGGGCTGAGCTCGCGAGTTTTCTGCACCTTCAATTGCCCCGACTCTTCGCTCGCCAGCAGGTTTTCCACTTTTTCTTCTAGTAAATAAAGCGGCATGCGCGCCGATACCAGTTCCACCGAGATCCCCAGGATCGTCAACAGTTTGGCAACCCGCTCATCATCATAAAACACCAGAATACGCGTTGAGCTCATGTGTTGCTGATGCACAGACACCAGGCTTTCGATCACGTTGACGCTTTGTTCCAGATTTTGCGAGGTGAAAATCAACGCAATATCATGCTTGATAATTTTCTCCGCCTTCGCACCACCGTGCATAAAGTCCGAAAACAGCTTGATATCGTACTTGCCATAATGCTTTTTCAACAGCATTGAAAGCCCGACATAGCTGTACTTACACTCACTAATCACCAGGACATTGTTTTTAGACATATTGGGGATACCCATAATGAGTTAAAAGTATTCAGCAGCAAGCAGCTGATTTAAATCGTTGATGCTGGATTCCTGCCACAACTTCCCCTGCAGTGCATAGTAAGGCATTTCGTCCAGCCATTTTTTTTGTTCGTGCGTTTCAACTCCTTCGATAATCACCCGGTAATGATTCAGGTGAAAAAAACGCAACAATGCGCGCATCAACCCCTCACCGCCGGGCTTTTTCATAAAGTCCCACAGCAGTTGTCGATCGAGTTTTACGAAGCGGAATCGGCTGTTATACAAGGCGGAAAACCCGGCATAGCCAGAACCAAAATCATCGAGCCAAAATGAATAATTATTCAGAGAGGGGTCGTTATGGACGCGGTTTTTTACCAGCCTGCTGGCGTTTTCGTTGATTTCGAAATGCAGGCAATTCATCGCGCGGATTTTATCGGCCAACGCACCGTTTGCCAGCGCCTGCAGCGAATGGTCGTCGACATTGATGGTGGCAATGATTTGGTGTTGTTGAAACCAGTCACGGTATTTTTCTATCAATTCAATTTGTTGATGCAGGATCTCGACGCGGGTTTCCCTGTCGGCCTGTTGGAAAAATTGTTCTGGAGAGAAATGCGCAAATTCGCTATCGAAAGAGAAGCGCGATAAACATTCAACGGCCAGCAGTTGCCCAGATTTGGCAAACATAGGCTGGAAAACATAATTAATGCCGTTATTTTTATCGTTAAAAGCGCTGCGCATTTCTCAATCCTTTGATTGAAATTTATCTGTATGATTTTAAACAATAAACAAAGGAATAAATGGCTGTTTATTGGTAATAATCTTATTAAAGAAAGAATCATCTTACCTGGTGGTAAATTCCTCTAAAAGATTGAAATTTCAGAGGGAACACGCTTGCGCTCAAGATGGCTGAAAGCGCATTAACAGAGTTATATTCTGGTTTTTAGGCGTTTTATCGAATTTTTTGACCGCTAAACTTGACGAATTAAGATTATTACGAACTGGGTAAATCGTCAACATCGATCGATAGGTATTTGTTGATAGTTTTTTCCTATCATGAGGGGCGTTATGAATGTTTTAAACGATTTATCAATGAGAATGTTCTTGGACTATATTTCGCCGGGCAATGGATTCATCGGGCTTCATTCCTGACAGGGAGTAGCATCGTTGAATGTACTTAACGGATGTATTAATTCACCGAGAGTCGAAAATATGAAAATCTCTAAGCTGTCCGCTGTATTAGCACTGACTGTATGCGCCACCGCCATTCCTTCTCTTTCAGCACAGGCTGCCGATGGTACTATTACTTTTAACGGTAAAGTGACCGACCAGACCTGTACTATCAGCACCCCAGGTGGTAAAGATTTTACCGTTACTCTGCCAACCGTATCTTCTTCCACCCTGAATGCAGTTAGCGCTACTGCGGGCCGTACTCCATTCGCAATTAACCTGACCAAATGCTCTAAAGGCCAGGTAGCAACCTATTTCGAACCAGGTTCAACCGTTGATTTCAAAACGGGTCGTTTGAATAACCAAACCAAAACCAATGCCGCGACCAACGTGCAAATCCAGCTGCTGGGTAGCAACAACCAGTTCCTGCCAATTCTGGCTGCTACCAACAACGGCGCACAGGCCAACTCCCAGTGGGTTACCGTTGCCAATGAAGGTGATTCAGCTGACCTGAACTACTATGCGGAATATTTCGCAACTGCAGCGGCGGGCGCTGGTGATGTGACCTCAAACGTACAATACACCATCATCTACCAATAAGTTATTACCCGTCCCTTTTCTAGTTAAATGTTGTTTCCTCCCTGTGACCTTTCGGGGCGATTTTTTTCGCCCTGATAGCCTCTAATTTCAGGGAGTGAAAATCATCGGGTATTTATTCTGGCGGGTGGAAACTTTTCCCCCGCTGTATTTCTATAGTAGTGATATTAAAATGAAAAAATCGTTTAAGAAATACAGCGTATTGCTGATGGCCGTGCTTTTCAGCAGCAGCGCTTTTGCCAGCGTTATTGTGAACGGCACACGCGTTATTTATCCGGCCAAACAGCGGGAAGTGACCGTCCAACTATCCAACAATGGGACCGCCCCGGCGCTGGTCCAGGCCTGGATCGATGAGGGCAACGCCGAAACGACGCCAGAAAACAGCAAGGCTCCTTTTATTATTTCGCCTCCGATCAGCCGTATTGAGCCCAACGGCGGCCAGGCGCTGCGCGTTTCGCTGACCACTACGGCGTTGACGCAAGACAAAGAATCTCTGTTCTGGTTGAACGTGCTGGAAATTCCCCCTGCACCAACCGGAGCAGCTGCCGACACCACGCCAGAAAACTTCCTGCAGGTGGCCTTCAGAACCCGTGTGAAGTTGTTCTATCGCCCGCAAGGCCTGAGCGGCGTAGCCAATGACGCGCCAGAAAAACTGCAGTGGAGCTTTGTGGCGGGCGGTGTGAAAGTGAAAAATCCCACGCCGTTTTATGTCTCCTTCACCGAAATCAATGCCGTTGCCAATCGCAAGAAAGTCACGTTGGCACCGCATGGCGACATGCTGGCCCCTGGCCAGGAAAAAACGCTGGCCTTTACCGGTGACAGTTCGCGGATCGCTGATATTGAGTACACCACCATCAATGACTTTGGTGGCCGGGTTCAACGCAGCAAAAATCAGCAAAAGTAACTCCTGGAAAGCCCCATGCCGCGAGGTGAAGTCAGCCGGCGGGGACGCTTAATTTGGTAAAGGAATGCATGGATATGAACGAGTTACCTATCTCTGCCGCCGTAAAGTCGGCACTTTTCAATTACAGATCCATCCTGCTGTTGACCGGTAGTGCCCTTTGCCTGACCACCCCGGCATTTTCGCTGGCAGCGGCTCAAAACGATGCCAACCAGGCCGCTGCACCGGTCGAAGCCACTTTCAACAGCAATTTCCTGGTTGGCCAGGCGCAGGGCGTGGATCTTTCGCGCTTTCGTGATGGCAACCCGGTATTGGCGGGGAAATATTCTCTGGATGTTTACGTCAACGGGGAATGGAAGGGCAAAAAGAACATCGAATTCAAGAGCGTGCCGGGTAAAGACAGTGCCGATACCTGCTTTAGCCTGCTGTCTCTGGAAGAGTTTGGCGTCGATACTGCGGCAATGGGTAGCGATCCGGCGGTGACGACCAGCAGCTGCAAGCCGCTGGGGGAATGGGTGCCGGAAGCGTCTTACCGCCTCAATACCAGCACCTTGCGTATGGATGTCAGCGTTCCCCAGGTCGCGCTGCGCCGTACCGCACGTGGTTATGTCGATCCGAAATTCTGGGATCGCGGCATCACCGCTGGTTTTCTGTCCTATAACTTCAACGCCTTTAATTCGCACAGCTCCAATTCCGGTGGCAACTCGGACTCGACCAACGCTTATCTGACGATGAACGCCGGGGTGAACATTGCCGGTTGGCAGCTGCGCCATGACTCTAACGTGAACTGGCGTAGTCAGGAAAGCACCCATTGGCAGAACACGGCCACCTATGCACAGCGTGCCATTCCGGCTGTGCGCGGCATGTTGACCCTGGGGGATGCCTTTACCAGCGGGGATTTCTTTGATTCGATCGGTTTTCGCGGTGCGCAACTGAGCACCGACGATCGCATGCTGCCGGACTCCCTTAACGGCTATGCACCCGTGGTGCGCGGTGTGGCACAAAGCAACGCCTTGGTGGAAGTTCGCCAGAACAACCAGTTGATCTATCAAACCACCGTAGCGCCGGGCGAGTTCGTGATTAACGATCTGTTCCCTACCGGCTACGGCGGCGATCTGGACGTCACGGTCAATGAGGCCGACGGTTCCGTGCGCCAGTTCAGCGTTCCCTATGCTTCGGTGGCACAGATGTTGCGCCCGGGGATCCAGCGCTATGCGTTAACTGCGGGCCAAGTTCGCGATGATAATTTACATACCAAGCCCGAGATGTTCCAGGCGACTTATCAGCGCGGGTTTACCAATATTCTGACCGGTTACACCGGTGCGACCGTGAGTGACGGTTACAGCGCGGTGCTGTTGGGGAGTGCGGTGGCAACACCGTTGGGGGCTTTTGCTGTCGACGTGACTCAGGCCAACACCCGCCTGAAACAGGGTGATATGTCCGGCCAGAGCTACAAGATCAGCTATAGCAAACTGATGTCGGAAACCAATACCAACTTCACCATTGCGGCCTATCGCTACTCGACTTCCGGCTATCTGTCACTGCGTGATGCGGTGTATGCCCGTGATAACGAGAGCCGGGGCTTAAGTGCCGATGCGGTTAACCGCCAGCGCAGTGAATATCAGCTCACGCTGAACCAGGGGCTGGGGGCCAATCTGGGATCGCTGTATATCACCGGTTCGGTGCGCGATTACTGGAACCGTGGCGGTACCTCCAAACAGTATCAGGTGGGTTACAACAACTTCATCGGCCGAGTTACTTACGGTTTGTCCGCCATGCGTACCACCGATACTTATAACCACGATGAAACCCGTTACTTCCTGAACTTCTCGATCCCGTTCAACATTGGCTCGCAAAACATCAGCCTGAACAGCGCACTGGCCTACAACGACCAAGGCTACGACAGCAGCCGCATCGGGATTAACGGCTCCACCGGGGAGGATAACAACATCAGCTACAGCGCCACTTTGGCTAACGACCAAAGCGGTGGGACCAACACCAGTGTGAATGGGGAATATCGCAGTCGCTTCGCCACCATGAACGGTTCTTACAGCTATGGCCGCGATTTCCGCCAGTCGTCCATTGGGGCTTCCGGCAGCATTGTGGCCCATAGCGGCGGCGTGACCATGACGCCTCAGCGTGGCCAGACCATGGTATTGGTTGAAGCGCCGGATGCCGCAGGGGCGATCGTCACCAACTCTCCTGGGGTGCGAATCGATGATAACGGCTATGCAGTGGTGCCTTATGTTGCCCCATACCGCATGACCAACGTCACGCTGGATCCTAATGGCATGTCACGCGATGTTGAGCTGGAAAGCAGCAGCCAGCAGGTAGCGCCTTATGCCGGTGCGATTGCCAAGCTGGAGTTCAAGACCATCAAAGGTCAGGCGCTGATTATTCATGCGCTGGGCCCGAACAACACGGCATTACCTTTTGGTGCCGAAGTATTGGATACCCGTAACCAGGTGATCGGCATCGTCGGCCAGGGCAGCCGTATCTATCTGCGTACCGAAGCGTTACAGGGGCTGCTATTGGTGAAATGGGGGACTCAGCCGACACAACAGTGTGCCGTGAACTACCAGGCCAAAGCGCAAAACAGCACTGATTACGAAATTATCGAGGCGAGCTGCAAATGATCAACCTTATCCATAAATTCACCGCCATGCGCCAGCGCCCTAAACAAGCCATGTTGTTTTTGTTACTGATGATGGCCGGGCAACAGGCATATGCTCAATGTCGGGTTAACACGACCAGGCCGCAGGACATCATTATGAACGTCGGCAGAGTATTGATTACGCCGAATACCAAGGTGGGCGATATCCTGGCCACCGGCAAGTTCGATATCCGCCGGGATGACAATATTTCTTGCAGCGGTAATAGCACGTTGTACGGCCGCATTTTACAAGGTGGGCCGAGTTCGATCAGTGACAAAATCTGGACCACCAACGTACCGGGGGTAGGGCTGCGGCTTTATCGCCAGATCGGCTCGCAGGAAGGTGCCTATTATCCGCACGAGATCTACCGCAACGGCGGGGTGTATCTGGCTGAGGGGTATTTTGTGGTTGAGGTGATCAAAATTGCCCAGAACACCGGTACCGGCTCGTTAGCCCCCGGGCAGTATTCTTCTTACTATGCGGATGGGACGGGTCCTTCAAGACCGATCCTGATCTCCCACGTGTTGGCGAATAGTATCACTATCGTCACCTCATCCTGTTCGGTGGACGCCGGTTCCAAAAATAAGGTGATCAACCTGAGTACGGTAGCTACTGCGGCGTTCAAAGGCGTAGGCAGTACTGCCGCAGAGCAGGACTTTTCGATTAACATCAACTGCGTAGGTGGTTCGGGGACGGAACTGTTGCCTGGTGGTACAGGGGAGGGGCTGGTGAACGTACGTTTTGACTATACCCGCGATACCTCGAATGCACCGGGTGTGCTCCAGCCGGTACAGGATAGCAATGCCGCCAGCGGCGTTGGTGTCCAACTGCTGACCGGCAATAACTCAACGCCAATCACTAGCGGCACGGCGGTGTATGCCGGGCATACCATTGCCAACCAGACCAATACCATCACCTTGCCGCTCAAGGCGCGTTACTATCAGACCGCAGCGAAAATGAAGGGCGGCACCATCAAGTCGATTGCCACCTTTACCCTCGAATATAACTGATAAAACGTCCGCCAGTTCAATACGGGCGCTGTATACAGCGTCCATTTACCAAACAAAAAGGCCAATGGGTTTATATCCCGTTGGCCTGAGACTGCTACCCTCACCGGGCTTACAATGTAGGGGCGCTGCATGCTGCGTCCGTCTGGATAATCAATGGGTTAGCAAATACTGGTATAGATAGATCCCGACCCATTCAGCAATATTGCCACTTTGTCATCAATCTGAGGCCAATGGGTTTATATCCCGTTGGCCTGTTTGCTTTTAACGCTGGCCGACCCAGTTGGTGCAGCCTTCGTCTACGCATTGGCGTTTGTACAGTGAATGCAGGCTCGGTGTGCTGTGCCGATAGCTGTGCTCTGAGGAGAGCGCCACTTCATCTTGCTGCGGCGTGCGGCGATAGACCGCCGGCGTTTCACCAAACTGCTTTTTAAAGGCCCGGGAAAATGAAGGCTGGGAATCAAAATGGAACTGCAGGGCGATATCCAGAATGGGACGCGGCGTGGCGCGTAGTGCCTGTGCGGCCTTGGACAAACGGCGCTCGCGGATATAGCTGCCGAGTGCATGGCCAGTGGTACTGCGGAACATACGTTGCAGATGCCATTTGGAGTAGCCAGATTTTGCTGCCACATTATCCAGCAGCAGCGGTTGATCCAGGTGGTTTTCGATCCAGTTCAGCAAGTCGTGAATGATATTGGCGCGATCCATTGGTTTAATTCTCCTGCAGCGACGACATTCGGGTCACAGTCAAATGGGACTTAATAATCCAAGTTTATTCTTTGATAATAGGCGCGCCTTGGCGGTTACGCAAGGGTAAACTTGGATAATTGACGTGGCGAAAAATGCTCCGCAAGGGGTAGGGGTATAGTGAATTGGGCGGGGGGGATAGGGAGATAGGTAGGGGCACAGCATGCTGTGCCCATGTGGATCACTTGATGTTCATGGCGTCGCGCATAGTGAAGAACAAGTCGGTCTGATCGGTCAGCCCCACAATGTTGGCGGCATGCGGGCCATAAGCGGCAACGCGCAACTGGGTACCGGTATGGCCCTGGGAGCCTTCTTCCGAGTTGCCATAGCTGATGGTCATCACCGTGCCGTCTTTGGTGGTTAATGATTGGGTCAGCCCCGGTGCTTTGGCCTTGGCGGCAATAATCTGGCTGGAGTGGGCGTGGTCGGCAGTGACGATCACCAGGGTATTACCATCGGCGCGGGCGAACTCCAACGCTTTTTGTACTGCCTCATCCAGATCGACCGTTTCGCCAAATTGGCCGCATGGGTTGGCATCATGATCCTGTTTGTCGATGGACGCCCCTTCCACCTGCAGGAAGAAACCGTTCGGGTTGTTCTTCAGCAGCTCGATGGCTTTCTCGGTCATCGCCGCCAGCGTTGGCACATTGGTGCCGCGCTCTGGGTTATTCTCACAGGTCACCGCAGGCTGATCGAGATTACCGTGGTAGGACGCTTTCGGTCCCTTCCAGCGTACTGGCATATTGCCTGGCGCAAACAGGCCCAGCAGCGGCTTTTGCTGATTGGCGAGGTTAATCGTGTTCAGACTTTCGGCATCCTCCACCCATTGGTAGCCTAACGCGGCGGCCTGGGCTTTCAGCGTTTTTCCCTGCCATTCACCGCTTTTCGCCAATTGAGCGAAGGATTTTGCCCCGCCGCCCAGCGTGACGTCGGCGCGGGTTTTAATCAACTGCTCGGTGATCGATCCGTGCCCGCCGTTTTCTAACGCGTTGCTGGCACATTGCTCACTGGTCTCCTCTGGGCCGTAGCACTTGCGCGAGGTTACATGCGAAACCAGTGCCGCCGGTGTGGCATCCTGTAGTTCCGCCGTTGAGACGTTACCGGTGGCTTTACCTGCGGCCTTGGCCAGTTCCAGAATCGTTGGTTGATCTTTGCCGTTCACATCCACGCCCAACGCGCCGTTATAGGTCTTGACGCCGGTAGCCCAAGCGGTAGCCGAGGCGGCAGAGTCGGTGACATAGTCCGGTTTATGGCTTTTCTTATCCAGCGAGTAGTGGGTGTATTGGCCGGTCAGCGGCAGGGCATCGATCCCTTTGAAGTAACCGCCTGCGCCTTCGGCATAGTTACGTGCGCCAGTGATTTCCGAATCGCCCATGCCGTCGCCGATCAGCAGGATCACGTTTTTAGCGGTTTTATTCGACAGCGACGCTTGCAGTGCAGCGGTTTGATCGCCTGCCAAACGGCGTGCACCGCCGGGTTCGGTAATATCGCCACGAGCCGCGCGGTTGGTGGGTTGATTATTATCAGCGAGGGCGGCGGAACATAACAGAGCGGATAATACGGCACCGGCGATCAGGGAAACGGACTGCTGCATGGGTAGGGCTCCTTGTCGTAATACAAAAATAGGGTTGGCATTATTTTGTTACACGGGAGAGTAGAGCAGGAAAGTGACATTTTTATGACGCGTCAGGTGGGAAAAGGGATAGCCTTTCCTGGCTATCCCAATAGCTTATCAGGCTTGGCGGGCAGGAATATTGATACCGCGCTGTACGGCTGGCCTTGCCAGTCCACGTTCCAGCCATTGGCCCACGAGCGGGAAGTTGTCGAACTCCACCACGTCGCGCGCTTCATAGAAACCAATCAGGTTGCGTACCCAGCCAAGCAGGGAGATATCGGCAATGGTGTATTCCGCACCCATGATCCAATCACGTCCTTGCAGCCGTTCTTCCAGCACACCCAGCAGCCGTTTGGACTCCTTTTGGTAGCGTTCAAATGGCCGTTTGTCTTCATATTCACGTCCGGCGAATTTGTGGAAGAAGCCTAGCTGACCGAACATTGGCCCAACGGACGCCATCTGGAAAAACACCCACTGGATGGTTTCATACCGCAGGGAGGGATCCTTGGGTAGAAACTTACCGCATTTCTCTGCCAGATACAGCAGGATAGCCCCGGATTCGAACAGCGCTAACGGCTTACCGTCTGGGCCCGCAGGATCGAGGATCGCCGGGATTTTACCGTTAGGGTTGAGCGAAAGGAACTCCGGCGTCCAGGTTTCATTTTTGCCGATGTCGATCAGATGCGCCTCATAAGGCAGGCCGATCTCTTCGAGCATGATGGAGACTTTCACCCCATTAGGGGTCGGCAGCGAGTAGAGTTGTAAACGTTCAGGATGCTTGGCGGGCCAACGTTTGGCGATCGGGAATTGGTTAATATCGGACATGATAACTCCTCGGATATGACGGGATCGTCAACAGGTAAACCCATTGAGTATGGCAGCTAAGCTAGCGCGCCAGGCATTCAGAGCGCCAGGCCAAAATGTGCGCTCAGCGCTTTTCTACCAGCGGCGGTCAGTTGCAGCTCACGGCTATCTAGCTGGCGCTGAACCCATCCACGTTTTTCAAATGCGGCCAACATGGCAGCGCCCAGAGCACCACCGAGATGAGCCTTGCGTTCGCTCCAGTCCAGACAATCGCAGGCAAAACGCCGCCGGGTCGGGGCCGGGGAGCAGTCGATACCCAACTGTGTCAAGGCAGCCTGCCCGGACTCACTGAGCTGATAGTCGTTATCTCCGATTAGCCAGGCCCGCGCCAGCAACTGATGATGTATTTGAACCGCGATCTCACCGGCCATGTGGTCATAGCAAGTGCGTGCATAACGTAATGAGGCCGGAGTGCTGCTTTTCACCGTCGGGCGTTCTACGCCGGCCAACGCCATCAGGCTTTCCAGCATGTCGGCCACCGGTTTGCCCGCCAGGTGGTAAAAGCGATTGCGGCCCTGTTTGACGCAGCCGATCAGGTTCTGTTCCTGCAAGCGTGCCAGATGGCTGCTGGCGGTGGATGCCGCGACGTCCACCGCCGCACTCAGCTCCGTTGCGGTATAGGCGCGCCCATCCATCAGCAGGCACAGCATGCGCGCTCGGGTGCGATCGGCGATAGCGGCCGTCAATGCGGCCAGGCGGTCTTCAAGCGTATTGTCATTCATACTTCGAGAGTAACCGAAGTATTGCTGCTCGTCTAACCCGACAATGGCTGCTCTCTATTCTTATCGGAAGGAAATTGTCATGGCGGCCTGCCCCTTTTCTGTTGCATCGCGGCAAGCGGTGCGTGAAGCCTTAACCCATCCTCACCTCGGTGTTCGCCCCACGGAAGAGCCGGTACCCGCTGCTTTGATTGGGACGCCCGCTCACTCGATTTTCGCCTCTCTGGTACGTATGAATGATGGTGCCGGGCAGCGTGAATTAAAGGGGGCGATCGAGGCGGCTCTGGCCGCGATCACCGACGATGAGATCCGCCAGACTACGGTTTGCGTGGCTCAACGGTTAGCGGCCAGTTTGACAACGGCAGAGCAACTCACACGGTTTAACTACGCTTTGCCGATTTGCGTGCTGGCTGACTTATTGGGCGTGGCACATCAGGATCGATCTACCTTGGTGGATGAGGTGTTGGACTTTGTGCGCTGTATTGCTCCTGGCGGCAGCGTAGAGCAGATGGCTGCGGGGGCGGCGGCTGCCGGGAAGTTGCAGATCCTGATGCAACGGGCAGATGGACCGTTGTTTGAACAACTGTGCCAACACATTGGCGATCGTTCGCTGGCGATAGCCAATGCCATCGGGCTTTGGTTCCAGGCCTGTGAGGGCACCGCCGGATTAATCGGCCAGACACTGCTGCTGGCGAATCAGCGCCATCAACCGGCAGAAGCGTTGATCTTGGCGGTGTTGCAGCAAATTCCGCCGATCCATACTACCCGCAGGTTTGCGCGACAGGCTACGTTGCTTGATGGCCAACCGCTGGCGGTGGGGCAGAGCGTATTGGTGCAGTTGAAAACGCCGCAAGAGAGTTTTGCCTTTGGTCATGGTGCTCATCGCTGCCCAGGAGAACGGTGGGCACGGTTGATCGCCTTGGCGGGGATCGATCATTTATCCAAACTCAACTTTAAGCCCGAACTGTTAAGCCATTTTCGCTGGCGTGTTTCGCAAAATGCGTGTGTACCTGAATTTTATACTGCCGAGGAGAACAATCATGATCGCGGTGATTTTTGAACTACGTGCTGCCGCTGGGCAGCGGGAAACCTATCTTGAGTTGGCGGCGGAGCTGAAACCGTTGCTGGCGGAAATTGACGGCTTTATCTCTATAGAACGTTTTCAGAGCCTGAACGAGCCGGACAAGTTGCTATCGCTGTCGTTCTGGCGTGATGAGGCGGCGGTACAGCAGTGGCGCAACCTGGAGCAACACCGTCAAGCCCAGGCGCGTGGCAGGCATGAGGTGTTGGAATATTACCGGCTGCGGGTGGCCGAGGTGGTGCGGGATTATGGCTTGGAACCGCGTGAAGAGGCTCCGGCGGATAGCCGCCATTTTCATGGTTGAGTGATCCAGCGCCGGGGTTCCGGTGCTGGATTATATTAACTTAATAATTTAATAACATAATTATTAGAATGGCTTGGTTGGCAGGTATTTGCCATCCAGCGTGATCACTGCACGTTCACCGCCATCGGGGTCCTGGACCTTTTTGATATCCAGCTTGAAGTTGATCGCGCTGATCACCCCGTCACCAAATTGTTCATGCACCAGCGCCCGCAGGGTAGAGCCGTAGATCTGCACCATCTCGTAGAAACGATAGATGGTCGGGTCGGTCGGCACACCGCCGGGAATACTGCCGCGCACCGGGATGGTTTGCAGCAGGCGCACCGCGTTTTCATCCAAATCCAGCTTTGCTGCTACTACACGGGCGGCCTGTTCCGGCAACGGATGCTGGCCAAGCAGTGCGGCGGTCACAAACGCCAAGCTCAAGCCGGTGTCTTGATTAATGGCTTCGAAGGTCAGGCCTTTACGGACTTTAGCCTCCATGATGATGTCGGTCAGGCTTTGACGTGCTGAAACGCTATGTAGGGATTGTGTCATGTTGACTCCTTGGGGGTTGGGTAGGTTAGAAACGTTGTATAGCTGGGCTGGCGGTGACGCTCGGGTTGCTCGCCAGCGGCACGAAACGGCGGGTATTGCCATCTAATGCATCAATACAGCCGGTAGCGATATCGTAGATCCAGCCATGCAGTCGCAGATTGCCTCGATCGAGCGCCAGCGCGACCGAAGGGTGAGTTTTCAGGTTGGTCAGTTGGGCGATGACGTTTTCACGGACCATCGAGTTAATGCGATCGTGCTCGCTGGCGTGTTCATTGGCCTGATTGACTGCCTTGGCGGCATCGGCATAGCGCAGCCAGTTGGCTACGGTGGGCATGTGATCCAGGCATTTGCAGGTGGCGATGGCGGTCATGGCGCCGCAATCGGAGTGGCCGCAAATCACGATATCCTCTACGCCTAACGCGGCAACGGCATATTCCACCGAGGCCGAAACGCCACCAGGCTCAGGCCCGAAAGAAGGGACAATATTGCCCGCGTTGCGGATAACGAACAGGTCGCCTGGTTCGCGTTGGGTGATCAGCTCCGGCACCAATCGGCTGTCGGAACATGAGATAAATAGGGTGCGTGGGCTCTGGCTGGTGGCCAGACGTTTGAACAGCTCTGTGCGCTCAACAAAAGCCTCGCGCTGGAACTTCAGAAAACCGTCAATAACCTCTTGCATGGTGACTCCATCAATGTGTGGCTCGCTTTCAATGGAGGCAAGAATGGACTTTTCTAGCTATAGGTTCCAAGACTCATTTATAATCATCACGATAGGGATAACTAATAGTTGAGGCGTTATGTTACTGCGGCACATACGTTACTTTCTGGCGGTGGCGGAGCAGGGGAACTTCACACGGGCGGCGGAGGTGCTGCATGTTTCTCAGCCGACCTTGTCACAGCAGATCAAACAGTTGGAAGAGACGTTACAGGTAGAACTGTTCGACCGTTCCGGGCGTAGGGTGCAACTCACTGATGCGGGTCAGGCATGGATGCGCTATGCCCGGCTGGCATTACAGGATCTGGAGGCTGGCAAACGGGCCATTCAGGATGTCGCGACGTTGGAACGCGGTAACCTGCGCTTGGCGATGACGCCGACCTTTACCTCCTACCTGATTGGACCGTTGGTCGACGGCTTTTTCCGGCGCTACCCGGGGATTACGCTGAACATCCGTGAGATGACGCAGGATAAGATGGAGGCGTTATTGTGCGATGACCAATTGGATCTGGGGATTGCCTTCGAGCCGGTTCACTCTGCGGATATAGCCGCTACCAGGTTGTTCACGGAGCGGCTGCAACTGATGGTAGGGAAGGGGCATCAGCTTGCCAAGCGCCGCGCTGCCTTGAGCGTAGCGGAGGTGCAACAGGTGCCGTTGGTGCTACTCAACGGCGACTTCGCCACGCGTCATTATGTAGATGAATATTTCCAGCAGCACGCGATTTATCCTCAGGTTGCCATGGAGGCGAATGCGATTAGCGCCATCGTCGAGATTGTGCGCCACGGCCAGCTCGCGACCATTCTGCCGCAGGCCATCGCACGGAGTAATCCGCTGCTGCTGCCCATCAAGCTGTCGGTTCCCATGCCCGAGCGCCACGCCGTGGTGCTGCAACGCAAAGAGGGATATCGCAGCGCCGCTTCACGAGCGTTGATTGCGATGTTGCAAGATCAGGTCAAGGAAATGGGCTAAAAAAGTGACGGGTTTGGTTAGCCGTTAATGCGTTCTGAAGGAGATATTTAGCTGGCGAATATCTCCACACCCCTAGCGCCGAGCAAATCTTCACCAAAACTTCCCACGATCTCTGTGTTGCGTTATGGCATAATGCGCGCCAAATCACATTCCCAATCAAATTAAGAGCGAGCGCTGTGTTAAGCACTAACAACATCACTATGCAGTTCGGCAGTAAGCCGTTGTTTGAAAACATCTCTGTCAAATTTGGCGGCGGTAACCGCTATGGTCTGATCGGAGCCAACGGCTGCGGTAAATCGACGTTCATGAAAATCCTCGGTGGCGATCTGGCGCCGAGCGGCGGTAACGTGTTCCTGGATCCGAATGAGCGCCTGGGTAAACTGCGCCAGGATCAGTTCGCTTTTGAACAGTTCAGCGTGCTGGACACCGTGATCATGGGCCACACCGAACTGTGGGCGGTGAAGGAAGAGCGTGACCGCATCTACGCCATGGCGGAGATGAGCGAAGAAGACGGCTATAAAGTGGCCGATCTGGAAGTGGCCTATGGCGAGATGGACGGCTACACCGCAGAAGCACGTGCCGGTGAGTTGCTGCTCGGCGTGGGTATTCCGGTAGAACAGCATTATGGCCCGATGAGTGAGATCGCTCCCGGCTTCAAACTGCGTGTTCTGTTGGCTCAGGCCCTGTTCTCCGATCCGGAAATCCTGCTGCTCGACGAACCAACGAACAACCTGGACATTGATACCATTCGCTGGCTGGAGCAGGTGCTGAACGAACGTAACAGCACCATGATCATCATTTCGCACGACCGTCACTTCCTGAACATGGTTTGTACCCACATGGCGGATCTGGACTACGGCGAACTGCGTGTCTACCCAGGTAACTACGACGAATACATGACGGCGGCTACCCAGGCTCGTGAGCGCCTGATGTCTGACAACGCCAAGAAGAAGGCACAGATTAACGAATTGCAGTCCTTCGTTAGCCGCTTCAGCGCCAACGCCTCAAAATCCAAGCAGGCTACCTCTCGTGCCCGCCAGATTGACAAGATCCAGTTGGAAGAGGTGAAAGCCTCCAGCCGTCAGAACCCGTTCATCCGTTTTGAGCAGGACAAGAAGCTGTTCCGTAACGCGCTGGAAGTGGAAGCGCTGGCCAAAGGCTTCGACAACGGCCCGCTGTTCAGCAAACTTAACCTGATGGTTGAAGTGGGCGAGAAAGTGGCGATCCTGGGTGCCAACGGTATCGGTAAATCCACCTTACTGAAAACGCTGGTGGGTGACCTGCAGCCGGATCACGGCAGCGTGAAATGGTCCGAAAACGCCAAGATCGGTTACTACGCACAGGATCACGAATACGAGTTCGATGAAACCCTGAGCGTGTTCGACTGGATGAGCCAGTGGAAGCAGGAAAAGGACGATGAGCAGGCGGTACGCAGCATTCTTGGCCGCCTGTTGTTCAGCCAGGACGATATCAAGAAGCGCGTAAAAGTGCTGTCCGGTGGTGAGAAGGGCCGTATGCTGTTCGGCAAGATCATGATGCAGCGTCCGAACATCCTGATCATGGATGAGCCGACCAACCACATGGATATGGAATCCATCGAGTCACTGAACATGGCGTTGGAAATGTATGAAGGAACCCTGATCTTCGTTTCCCACGACCGCGAGTTCGTTAGCTCGTTGGCCACCCGTGTTCTTGAAATGACCCCGAACAAAGTGATCGACTTTACCGGCAACTACGAAGACTACCTGCGTAGCCAGGGTATCAACTGATCCCTTCGAGTCTTACCGCACGCCCTCACCCCAACCCTCTCCCACAGGGAGAGGGAGCAGTCCAGAGCGATTGATTAGCCTGTACTCCACAGGGAGAAGGAGCAGTCCAGAGCGAGTGGTTAGCCCGTACTGCTTCGGAACGTGATCAGTAAGAAAACGATAGGTATTACGCAGAAGAATCAACGAACTCGATCTGTCCCCTCTCCTTTTGGGAGAGGGTTAGGGTTAGGGTTAGGGTGAGGGGCCTAATCTTTACTACATACTTCACACCGCGGGTCCTTCGGCAGCTTCATCTCCCGGAACTGCATGCTCATCGCATCAAACATCAATAACTTACCCACCAAAGGCTGGCCATAGTTTGCCAACAGCTTGATGGCTTCCATCGCCTGCAGCGTACCGATAGTGCCGACTAAAGGCGCCATCACGCCAGCCTCAACGCAGGTCAGCGCATTTTCCCCAAACAGCCTGCTCAGGCAGCGATAACAGGGCTGTTCCGGTTGATAGGTAAAGACGCTGAGCTGGCCCTCCATGCGGATAGCGGCCCCTGATACCAGCGGTTTGCGCTGTGCATGGCACAGGCGGTTGAGCAGATCGCGGGTCGCCACGTTATCGGTACAGTCCAGCACCACATCGCAGGCGGCAATCTGCGCCGCCATTTGCTCGTCATCCAGCTGTGTGTCCAGAGTATCAATACGGATATGAGGATTGATGGAGCTCAGCTCAATGCGGGCAGATTCGACCTTCGCCATACCAATGCGGTCATCCCGGTGCAGGATCTGGCGCTGTAGATTGGAGAGGGAAACCGTGTCGAAATCAACCAGCGTCAGATGGCCTACGCCAGCGGCAGCCAAATAAGGCGCCGCCGCACAGCCCAGCCCGCCAAGCCCAACGATCAGCACGTGCGCCGCCTGCAGCTTTTCCTGACCGTCGAAGTCGAATCCCCGCAGTACGATCTGGCGGTTGTAGCGCAGCGTTTGTGCATCGGTTAATTCCGGCAGCATGTTCAGTTCCTCAGCAACGCATTGAAAGGCTCGATCTCTACTGTCTCACCAGCGGCTACCGAGCCACGTTCACGCTCCAGCACGATAAAGCAGTTACCCTGGCTGAATGAGCTGAACACGTGAGAACCCTGATGGCCGGTGCTGCTCACTTCCAGCTCGCCCTGGGCATTGCTGGTGAAGATGCCGCGCTGGAAATCGAGGCGACCCGGCGACTTTTTCAATGGCGTCAGGGCGCGAGCTTTCAGGCGGGGTGGCAGTTGCCATTCGGTGTGACCGGCCAGCTTGGCCAGCAGCGGTTGCACCAGCTGATAGAAGGTCAAAGCCGCAGAGACCGGATTGCCAGGTAGGCCACAGAACCAGGCGTGCTGGAGCTTGCCGAAAGCAAAAGGTTTGCCCGGTTTGATGGCCAGTTTCCAGAAGCTGACTTTGCCGAGTTCATCCAGCATCTGCTTGGTGTAATCGGCTTCACCAACGGAAACGCCGCCGCTGCTGATCACTACGTCGGCCTCGCTATCCGCCTGGATAAACGCCGCGCGTAATGCTTCCTGATTATCACGAATAATCCCCAGATCGATCACCGTGCAGCCGAGCTGTTCCAGCATCAGGCGTACGGCAAAGCGGTTGGTGTCGTAGATCTGCCCGGCTTGCAGCGGCTGGCCGACTGGCTGCAATTCGTCACCGGTGGAGAATACCGCCACCTTCAATTTACGCATCACCTGCACATCGGCCACGCCCAATGAAGCTAGTAACGGCAACTGCGCGGCCCCCAGCGTGATCCCGGCGGGCAGCACGCTCGCCCCACGAAGGATATCTTCACCCGCCAAACGGATATTTTGCCCAGCGGTTACCGGGGCGTTGAAACGCACTCCAGCCTCGGTTACATCAGCCTGTTCTTGCATGATCACCGCATCCGCACCGGCTGGAATTGGTGCTCCGGTCATGATGCGTACGCAGGTGTTGGCAGGCCAGGCATCCGTAAACGGTGCACCGGCAAAGGCTTTACCCGCTACCGGTAACGGAGAGTTGCCGTTCAGGTCACTGAGACGTACCGCGTAGCCGTCCATCGCCGAGTTGGCGAAGGGCGGAACATCGATAGGGGAGACCACCGGGGTGGCAGTAATGCGCCCGGCTGCGCTGGTCAAGGCGATAGATTCGCTCTGTTGCAGTGGCGCGATCTGGGAGAGCATTTTCTCCAGTGCCTGCTCAAGAGAAATGAGGTCAGAAGTATGACAGTGATCCATAAACAAAACTCCGTAATCGGCGTGCGCGAATTTTTCGGCAAAGTAGGGCTATTATGGCAGATAACGCCGTGGTGGAGAAACCAGGTTAACGTATTGAAATCAATAACAGGAGACAGCCATGCACCAGCACGTACTGGATTTTTGGTTCGAAGAGATCGACCCAGTCATGTGGTTTAAGAAGGACGATGAGTTCGACCGTTTGCTGCACACCCGCTTTGGCCAACTGTGGCAGGCTGCGTCCCAAGGAGAACTGGCACATTGGCGTGCGACCATCAAAGGACGACTGGCGGAAATCATCGTACTCGATCAGTTCAGCCGTAATCTGTTCCGCAACACGCCACGCTCCTTTGCTTGTGACGGAATGGCGCTGGTGCTGGCTCAGGAAGCGATCGCCACTGGGCTATGTGAAAACCTGACGGTCGAGCAGCGCGGCTTCCTCTATTTGCCGTTTATGCATTCCGAATCCGCCTTGATCCACCAGCAGGCGTTGGAGCTGTTTCGCCAATTAAATAATGGCGATCAGTTGGAGTTTGAAATACGTCATAAGGCCATAATCGATCGTTTTGGACGTTATCCCCATCGTAACGAGATATTAGGCCGGAAATCTACGTTTGAGGAGCAGGAATTTCTGCAACAACCGGGATCGGGTTTCTGAATATTTTTCATTGGCGTGTAGGCGGGGAATAGCGGAGAGGGAATTGGATAACGCTTATTAAACATGAACCGAGCCGGCCTATTTTCTGCCTCCGCCAATAGGCCGGTTAAATCTGTCAGCGGTAAATGAAAACCCCGATAACCCTCTGTTTTTATACTATTTAGCTCTTTCAATGCACAAAATAGTCTAAGCAGGCTACGCTTAATGCTTGGCGACGAGTTTGTGCTTTACATCGATTGCCGGGCTAAATATAGTCGAAAAAGACTAAATAATAATTCTCTCTCCATTTTCATGCGGTACCTGCTTGAATTGCCGCGGATAGACACAGGTGTCAGGTCAATGAGCAAACCAGTGATTGCCATTCATGGTGGTGCGGGCGCAATTACCCGTGCGGCATTGAGTGCAGAGAAGGAACAAGATTATATCCAGGCGCTTTCCGACATTGTGGCTGCCGGGCAGGCTATTTTGGCTGCGGGCGGCAGCGCACTGGACGCGGTAACGGAGGCCGTCAGGCTGCTGGAAGAGTGCCCGCTGTTCAACGCAGGCAAAGGCGCGGTATTTACCCACCAGGGCACCCATGAGCTGGATGCCTGCGTGATGGATGGCCGAACCTGTGATGCCGGGGCGGTCGCCGGGGTCAGCCGGATACGCAACCCGGTGCTGGCCGCGCGTACGGTGCTGGAAAATAGCACTCATGTGCTGTTTGGCGGGGAAGGGGCAGAGAGATTTGCCGCCAATCACGGCCTGGAAATGGTCGATCCCGATTTCTTCTTTACCCAGGAACGTTTTGACCAATTGCACCGTGCTCAGGCAGAGCAGGGTCGGGTGTTGCTCGATCACGACGGCGCGGCGGCGCTCAGCGGCGACCCTCTGGATCCCGATCGCAAATTTGGCACCGTGGGTGCGGTAGCGCTGGATGCTTTGGGCAACCTGGCAGCGGCCACCTCAACCGGTGGCATGACCAACAAGGCGGCAGGGCGCATTGGCGATACGCCGATAATTGGTGCTGGTTGCTATGCCAACAACGCCACGGTGGCGGTTTCCAGCACCGGTACCGGCGAAATCTTTATGCGCACCGTCGCGGCCTACGACGTTTCTGCTCTGATTGAATATGCCGGTCTAACCCTGCAACAGGCCTGCGACAAAGTGGTGATGGAAAAGCTGTTGGCGCTGGGCGGCAGCGGCGGGCTGATTGCCATCGATCGTTTTGGCAACGTCGCCCTGCCGTTTAACAGTGAAGGAATGTATCGCGGTTTCGGCTATGTCGGCGATGCCCCTTCCGTGGGTATCTACCGCTGAATGCTTGCCGGGAGGGCGCATGACCGATACTGCCATCCAGCCACAGGCAGAACGTGGGCTGATTTTACCGCCCGAGCGCGTCTTGGCGGTGAGCGATCTGTGCGTACAATTTCGCCAAGAAGGCGACGTCGTTGAGGCCGTGCGCCATCTGGATTTCACCGTCGACCGTGGCGAAACACTGGCGATCGTTGGAGAATCCGGCTCCGGCAAGTCGGTCACCTCACTGGCGTTGATGCGTCTGGTCGAGCAGGGCGGCGGTGAGTTGACCAGCGGCGCGATGCATTTTCGCCGGCGTAACGGCCAGGTGCTCGATCTGGCCAAGGCGAAACAGAGCACCCTGCGAACCTTGCGCGGCGCCGATATGGCGATGATTTTTCAAGAGCCGATGACCTCCCTCAACCCGGTGTTTCCGGTGGGGGAGCAGATCGCTGAATCTTTGCGTCTGCACCAGGGGATGGATCACCGCAGCGCCAAACGTGAAGCGCTGCGTATGCTCGATCTAGTGCGCATTCCCGAGGCCAAAAACGTCCTTGGTCGCTATCCGCATCAACTGTCTGGCGGGATGCGTCAGCGGGTGATGATTGCCATGGCGCTGTCGTGCAAACCGGCGCTGCTGATTGCCGATGAACCCACCACTGCGCTGGACGTCACCATTCAGGCGCAAATCCTGCAACTGATCCGCGTGTTGCAGCAGGAAATGCACATGGGGGTGATCTTCATTACCCACGATATGGGCGTGGTGGCGGAGATTGCCGATCGGGTACTGGTGATGCACCAAGGCGAAAAGGTGGAACAGGGGGAGGTGCGCTCGCTGTTCGCCGCTCCACAGCAGCCTTACACTCAAGCTTTGTTGGCCGCCGTGCCACAGCTGGGCGCGATGGCAGATAAAGACTTCCCGGCAAAATTTCCGTTAGCTGGCGTTGACGATAACGACCAGCCGCAAGACACCATACCCGCAGGAGCTACGCCGATCTTGCAGGTAGAAAATCTGGTCACGCGCTTCGATCTGCGCAGCGGCATTCTCAACCGCGTCACGCGCCGTGTGCATGCGGTGGAAAATATCAGCTTCGACCTCTATCCCGGCGAAACGTTGGGGTTGGTCGGCGAATCCGGCTGTGGCAAATCCACCACCGGCCGCTCACTGTTAAAACTGGTCGATAGCCAACGCGGCACCATTACCTTCAACGGCCAACAGATCAACCGCTTGAAAGGCTCTGCCTTACAGCATTTACGCCGTGATATTCAGTTTATCTTTCAAGACCCTTACGCTTCCCTGGACCCACGGCTCACCGTTGGTTTCTCCATCATGGAGCCGTTGCTGGTGCACAACGTTGCTCGCGGGGCGGAGGCTGAAAAACGGGTGGCCTGGCTATTGGAGCGGGTAGGGCTGAAGCCGGAACATGCGCGGCGTTATCCGCATGAGTTCTCCGGTGGCCAACGCCAGCGTATCTGCATTGCCCGCGCGCTGGCACTCAACCCGAAAGTGGTGATTGCCGACGAGGCGGTCTCCGCGCTGGACGTGTCGATTCAGGCGCAAATTGTCAATCTGCTGCTCGATTTACAGCGTGAATTGGGCATCGCATTTCTGTTTATTTCCCACGATATGGCAGTAGTGGAACGCGTCTGCCATCGCGTCGCGGTGATGTACCTGGGCCAGATTGTGGAGATCGGCCCACGCCGTGCGGTGTTTGAAAACCCGCAGCATGCCTATACCCGTAAGCTGATGGCCGCCGTGCCGGTGGCCGATCCAACCCATGCGCATAAACGTCAGCCGCTGCTGGTGGATGAAATACCCAGCCCGATCCGTGGGCTGCACGATGAACCCGTTACCGCACCTTTAGTGCAGGTAGGGCCAGGGCACTTTGTGGCCCGCCACCCTATTGCCGGTGCTTTTTAGCCTTGCCTCAGGAGAGTTAAGCAATATGACTAAGCACACATTCAAGCGTAATGTTTTGGCCGCCGTACTGCTGGCTGCCGCTGCTGGCCCGGCTTGGGCTGCCAAGGATGCGGTGATTGCCGTAGCGTCCAACTTCACCACGCTCGACCCGTACGATGCCAACGACACCTTGTCGCAGGCGGTCGCCAAATCCTTCTATCAGGGGCTGTTTGGCTTTGATAAGGATATGAAGCTGGTGAACGTCCTGGCGGACAGTTACGACGTCAGTAAAGACGGTCTGATTTACACCATCAAGCTCCTGCCGGGGGTTAAATTCCACGACGGCAGCGCGTTCGATGCCGAGGCGGTCAAGATTAACCTGGATCGCGCCAGTAACCCGGATAATCGCCTGAAACGCTACAACCTGTTCAAGATGATCGATAAAACCGAAGTGGTCGATCCCACCACGGTCAAGATCGTGCTGAAAGCGCCATTCTCGGCGTTTATCAACAACCTGGCGCACCCGGCGGCGGCGATGATTTCCCCGGCGGCACTCAAGCAGTATGGCAAGGAGATCGGTTTCCATCCGGTGGGTACCGGCCCTTACCAGTTCGAAACCTGGAACCAGACCGACTATGTGAAAGTGAAGAAATTCGACGGCTACTGGAAGGCGGGTTTACCGAAGCTGGACAGCATCACCTGGCGGCCAGTAGTGGATAACAACACCCGTGCGGCGATGCTGCAAACCGGCGAAGCGACCTTTGCTTTCCCAATCCCTTATGAGCAAGCCAAGGTGCTGGAGAAAAACAGCAAGCTGGATCTGGTGGCCGCGCCGTCGATCCTGCAACGCTACATCAGCATGAACGTGACGCAGAAGCCGTTCGATAACCCGAAGGTGCGCCAGGCACTGAACTATGCGCTCAACAAGGACGCGCTGATTAAGGTCGCGTTCTCCGGCTTTGCCGTGCCGGCGGAAGGCCCCGTGCCTCCGGCCATTGATTTTGCTACCCGCTACAACGCTTGGCCATACGATCCAGCCAAGGCGCGTGAGCTGCTGAAAGAAGCGGGCTATCCGAATGGGTTTACTACCACGCTGTGGTCTTCCCATAATCACAGCACCGCGCAGAAAGTGTTGCAGTTTGCTCAACAGCAGCTGGCGCAGGTCGGGGTCAAAGTGACCGTCACCGCGATGGATGCGGGCCAACGTGCGGCGCAGGTGGAAAGTGTGGGCGTGAAGGATACCGGTGTGCGTATGTTCTATACCGGCTGGTCTGCCTCGACCGGTGAAGCCGATTGGGCGCTGACGCCGCTGTTCGCCACCCAATCTGCACCGCCTAAGCAATTCAACACCGCGTTCTACAGCAATCCGCAGGTCGATAAGGATCTGGCCGACGCGTTGGCCACCACCGATCGTGCCCAGAAACAGGCGCTGTACAAAGATGCACAAGACCGCATCTGGGCCGACGCACCATGGATTTTCCTGGTGACCGAGCGCCTGCTGTCTGCCAACAACAAACAGCTGAGCGGCTTCTACGTGATGCCGGACACCTCGTTCAACTTTGATAACGCGGACTTGAAATAAGCCCTCACCCCAACCCTCTCCCACAGGGCTGTCTCTTATACAC
>NZ_JBLJAK010000090.1:0-4783 GCF_047530105.1 Serratia sp. T13T92
ACGGGATGTTGACGGACTTAGCCCGCCTGCTGACGCAGGAGTAATCCGGGCACCTGAGCGGGAGTTTCATCAGGGTAAAAATGGAGTCAATAAATCCCTGTGCGGCGCGCAGCGTGAGGCGAAAAACGCGTTTGAGCATCAGTATCTACCATGCTGACCTGCTGCCAGAGCGGGGCGTGGTGCTCCGGCACAGTCTGCCAGCCAGACGATGCTGAACAGAGTCGATGTGAGGCCACCTGCTACTCATTACTGTAGATCCGCAGTTCGTCATCCAGCGATATACGTATCGAGACGGGTTGCCCGCACAGTGTCTCGGGAACACTGTAACGATTGCCGCCAACCTCGATATAGCTGTCCCAGGACACATGGCGGATGTCGAAGTAGCTGGTATCGAAGTCCGTATCCGGCAACGGCTGCAGATGCTCCTGTTCCAGCGCGAAGCGCTGTTCCGGTGTTTGTCTGAACTGGCGAAGCTCGCGTTTATCAGCAACATCCGCCATCCATTGCTCCAGCTGTTGGTTAACATGGGTGAAGCTGTCGAACCTGCGGTACCGGACGAAGAAGTTATCCTTAAGATATTTCACCATCCGCTCCACCTTACCTTTGGTTGTGGCCCTGCGCGGGCGTTAGGCCCGTGACAGGAAGTCATAGTGATCGGCCAGCAAGAGGAACCCGGAGTTGAACACCACTTTTCCGTTGTTATTTTTCAGCACTACTGCCTTCTGGTTATCAGCCAGCACAGTTTTCACACTGCCACCGAAGTAGCGGAAGGCACGGACCAGCGACTCATAGGTGTGTTCAGCATCCTGTTTTGGCGCGGCGAAGACATGGAAGCGTCGGGAGAACCCCAGCGTATTAATCGCGAAGTTAACCTTACACCGTTGCCCGGCAACCTCTAGCTCGACTTCGCCCCAGTCGTGCTGGAGCTGATATCTCGGCTGGGTTTCGAAGCGAACAGTTCTTTTTGATGGTCGCATTTTACGTTTTGGCTGGATGTAGTAACGCAGCATGGAACGCCCGCCGGTATAGCCCATTGCCTTAATTTCCGCGAGGATGACCTCGCTATTCCAGACATTCTCTGCCAGGCGCATGTCGATATAGTCCATAAACGGTTTCAGCTTAACCATTTTGTGGCGAGTCTTTCTGGCTGGCGGCTCAGGGTATTTGAGGTAGCGTCTGACAGTTCGTTCAGAGCAACCCACCTGAGTCGCAATATCGACAATATACGCACCCTGCTGGCGCATTTGCTTTATCATGTAAAAGCCCTCTCTGCTCAGCATGTTGATGTCCTTTCTGGTGTGAGAGCCTCAAGGAAACAACATGTTGGGTGGAGCGGACAATACTAATGGTGAATTACCGTCTTATATCACTGGCGCTAACAATGCTGCCGGGATTTACTGCCGACAACGCTCCATTTGCTCATCGAGTTCGCAAATAAGTGCTAGGTCAGCATGAGCAACCGGAAATCGCTGCGCGATTTTTTTAAAGTATGAATGACGGTGTTAACGTCGATTTTCAGCGCCCTTACTATATCGCGAACACCGCCACTCGGTTTTATATAATATCATCTTACTATCAACTGCAATGCCAGTTAGGTTGTAAAAGAGATCACTTTTAAAAAAAACTTTATATTATCAATTAACCTTCGCCTTTTTTTTCTGCAAGAGCCAGTGGGCAATTTATATCTTTTTCTTCTATCGACTTCAAATGCAATTGACACGTAAATAATTAACAACGCGATGATTATCATAAGCATATTAAACAACTCCCTTTGCAACAAAAAACATACATTAATACAACTAACTGACTAAACCACATATAGTAACCTTTGTTATAATTCAACATTAAAACAAAAAACGAGTAAAATAGAACAATGCACTGTAATTACATTAATAAAAAAATAATAAACCAATAAAAACATATTCAAATAAAAATTTGGATATAAATTTCGATAAAAAACAAACACAACATTCACCCAATCAATATAATGAACTTTTAATATTTGTATTTATGATATTTCATGGCTGCACCGTAGGAAAAAGCAAGCAGCGGTAATTATTCCCCAATGAAATGCTAGCAAATAGAATTGTTCTGCGGGGCTTTGTCGAATAAATCGAACGTAGCGCCCCTGCGGGGCGAGCACGGTAGCGTTGCTGCCTCAACCGTCTTTAAGACCCAGCCTCACATCAACGTCGGGGCAGGCTGATCGTGTCCAGCCCCTCGCGATCTCGCCCCGCACTGATACCCGCATAAATTAGCACGCCTGCGACGTGAGCACGCTGACGCAGAGGCCCTTTTCCCATTACCTGCCACCCTCTATACTCTGCACCATGTACATTCCGCGACCCACAAAGCTGCTGTTCCTGCATGACGACGGCTGGAGCCGGTACCTCGACAAACATGGCGACACCCTCAGCGACTGGACCAAACTCGCCGTCGAGCGCATGCTCGCCTGCGGCACCTGCCTCATGGGTGTTCGCCGTTATTGCTGTGCCTCGCCGAACTGCACACACTCGCGCTTCTTCTGCCAGAGCTGCAAGTCCAAGGCCTGCAGCAGTTGCGGCTTCAAGGCCACCGAGCAGTGGATTGCCGAGCAGCAGCACATCCTGCCCGACTGCGACTGGCAACACATCACGTTTACCATGCCCCACCTGCTGTGGCCGTTTTTCAACAACAACTGGCCCCTGCTCAACGACCTGTTTCGCTGTGCCACCCGTGCCATGCTCAGCTGGGTCCGCCGGCAGGGTATCGAGGTCGGCATCTTTTGTGCACTCCACACCTATGGCCGGCAGCTCAATCAGCACCCGCATATCCACGTCTCCGTCACCCGTGGCGGCCTCGACGTCAAACACAACACCTGGCGACAGCTTTTCTTTAAAAAGAAAGACGTAGAACAAATCTGGCGTAACGCCGTCATTTACCTGCTACGTGACAACTATACGCACATCAACCCCGGTGACCTGCCGGGCCTCGGCCATATCCTTAATGAGGACCGGTGGCGCCGCTACCTGCATGCCCAGTATCGCCGCGCCTGGAAAATCCACTTCGCCAAAAAGACCCGGGGTGCCTGGCGCAGCGTGAAATACCTCGGCCGTTACCTGAAACGACCACCGGTGGCAGCCTCGCAGTTGCGCCATTACCGCGGTGGCTCGATCGTTCATCAGTACTACGACCACAACACGCAGCAACACAAACGCCAGAAGCTAACCCAGGAAGAGATGCTACAACGCTATATCAGCCATATTCCGGCGCGGCATTTTAAAATGGTGCGGTACTACGGCTTTTTGGCCAACCGCAAACGGGGCCAACTGTTGCCGAAGGTCTACGAAGCGCTGTCGATGACGGTACGGGATAAGCCCAGACGCCCCGGGTTCGCGGTGTTGATGAAAGGCTTCCTGGGCACAGACCCGTACCAATGCATCCTGTGCGGCGATCGGCTGCGATTTTCCAGTGCAGAGGCGGGCAGGCATGCGACGGAATTACTGTCAGACAGGTTACATCTGATGGCAAAAAAACGATGGCTTCAGACCCCGGCTCTGGATAAGTGCGCCTGAAAAATGGTTTTTAGATTAAAAACACAGCAAAACCGGCGTTTTTACGTATAACTCATCGCGATGCTGCACCATCAGGGGGATACGGCGCGCTACGTTCATGGCTAGGCGCTCTCAAAAGAAACGATCCAAACTCCTAACCATGAACAACTGGATGCTGTTCGGGTGACGGTTTCATTAATTACGATGCTGGGTTACATTGTAAATATCATCGTTTTCGCGCTTACCAACGCCGATAACAGTGACAGTTACAATATCATCTTCAACCCGGTAAACCAGTCGGTAACCGGCTCCGCGAAGCTTGATTTTATACTGGTCCTTACGTCCATGTAGTTGTGACGCCGGAACCCGTGGATTTTCCAGACGCTCCCTGAGCTTCTTTTTGAATTGTTCCTGCAGGGTATGCCCCAGCTTCTTCCACTCCTTCAAAGCTGACTCATTAAAGGCAAGTTTATAAGTCATCTATATTGACCTCAATGACTGCCTCACCACCTCGCTCATCAACAATACGCCCCAGTTCTTCATCTTCCAGAAGCTCCATAAATTGTGCATAAAGTGCTGGCGGCACACAATAAAATGCGGGTTCATTACGATTTAGGATCGCTACCGGAGCTCCATCCCCTGCGTGGAAAGTTCCCATAGGGTCGCGCTTAAGTTCAGTAATGCTGGCGGCCGTAGTGGTCAAAACCTGAAATGCCATAATATTATCTCCTCTGTAAGAGTTTAAATTATAGGTCATTTAAAAGCATCTTTAAAGACGCTTTGAAAAACTAGTGTCAGCGACATTTTATGCTCTCTGAAATCGAAAGTTTTGGGTTCAATGCGCGTTAGCGCATGAAGGCGACAAACATGGCCATAAAGAACTCAGATGATAAGAGTCGCCGGTCGCGCGGCGCAGCCGCCCAGTTCTGATAGGTTTCACCTATCCCATCCCTCGCCCTTGTATGTAATAAGCATGTGGTGGTTAGCTACCATCACATGAAGTGGAGTGAGCTTGTCCTCGCCCTTAATGGTGAAAATCTTGATTAGCAGCTAAGGCCCTCCACTTCACCTTTCACGCCAGCATTAACATTGAACGGTTGCCAAGAGCGATGACTCTGCATGTAGAACGTAGCGCCCCTTCGGGGCGAGCACGGCAGCGTTGCTGCCTCAACCGTCTTTAAGCCCCCTACCTCACATCAACGTCGGTGCCGCCTGATCGCCCCCGCGCTGATATCCGCATAAATTAGCAC
>NZ_JBLJAK010000091.1:0-4636 GCF_047530105.1 Serratia sp. T13T92
GATACATCCACCGTTTTTCAGGGTTGATAAAATGGCGTTTTCTGGAATGCGCATAGGGTTTCGGCCTATCTTCTGTCGAAGTCAAAATTGAAATCAGGGTTAACCTAACGCCTCAAAGATCATATCCATCGAGAAGCCTTTATACTGAAGGTGCCTGATTTGTTTGTTTTTTTCCTTTGGCTCAGAAGGTAACGCGTCACCGAACTTTCTGAACCGGGCTTCTTTGGCCAGCTGATACCAGTCAATATCCCTATTGTCGATCTCTTGGTCTATGAGTGCCGGCGAAAATCCTTTCTGACGCATCTCTTGTTTTATTCTCGTGGGGCCGTGCATTTTTTTAACTTGTTTATCAAAAAGATAAGAAAGTAACTGAGTATCATTGAGCGCGTGGTTATCGGTCAGGCGACGTAAAACGCGCGCGATATCACCCGTATTTTCGGTCAGTCGGCTCAGCTGGCGATGCATATCGCCAGAGGCGTAATTTTTCTTTGCCAGCAACGAGACGGCATGATCATACAGTTCCTGTTCGGTCACGGCTCATTCCTTTTGTCGTAATATAGAAAGCGCGGAGCTCTGCCAACATGTCGTCACGGTCATCACGTCGGGCTTCCCCGCAGTACAGCCAGCAGTGCCTGGGTGTCCAACCGGCCCACGCCGTCGCTGCCGGCCAGTAAATCCTCAGCCAGCTGGCGCTTTCGACCGTGCAGGGCGACCATCTGTTCCTCGATGGTGTCTTCCATCACCAGACGGTATACCGTGACCGGGCGCTCCTGTCCTATTCGATGGGCGCGGTCGCTCGCCTGGTCTTCAACGGCCGGGTTCCACCAGGGATCGAGATGAATGACGTAATCGGCGGCCGTCAGGTTGAGTCCGGTACCGCCGGCCTTCAAGCTTATCAGGAACAGGTCGCCCTCGCCGGACTGGAACGCGGCCACCCGCTTCTCCCGTTCGGTCGGCGGGGTTGAACCGTCCAGGTATTGGTAGGTGATGCCCCGTTCATCCAGCGCCGTGCGCAACAGCGTCAGATGGTCAACGAACTGGCTGAATACCAGGGCCTTGTGGTGGTTTTTCCGCAGCTCGTCGATGATGTCCAGACAGGCCGCCAGCTTGCTGCCCGCCAGAGGGAGGTTATCCAGCACCAGTGACGGGTGGCAGCAGAACCGGCGCAACCGGGTGATCTCCGTCAGCACCTGCAGCGGTTTAATGTCGTCACCGCCACTGTCCAGCCGCTCTACGGCCTGTTGGCGCAAGGCCTCATACCAGTGCCGTTCCTCGTCACTCAGAGGAATGGTGTGAAGGATATCGGTGCGAGGTGGCAATTCGTCCAGTACCTGCGATTTGGTTCTGCGCAATATAAACGGCTTAAGCAACTGCTTCAGCGTGGTGCCGGCCAACCGGTCACCCTGCTCAATCGGCCCCACAAATCGTTGATTGAACGGTTTCAGACCTCCCAGCAGACCCGGGTTGAGGAACCGGAACAGGCTCCACAGTTCGCCCAGGTGATTCTCGATTGGCGTGCCGCTCAGCGCCAGGCGGAAATCTGCTTTCAGTGCCATCACGGCTCGGGCCCGTTGGGTCTGGGCGTTCTTGATGGCCTGTGCTTCATCCAGCACCACGCTGTGCCACTGCTGGCCGGCAAATGTGTGGGCATCCTGCAGCAGCAGACCATAACTGACCACCACCACATCGAATGCACCCACGTCCGCTATCTCACGTCGGCGCCGGTAGTCCCGCACCCGAAGTGTGGGGGCGAACCGTTCACTTTCGTTCAGCCAGTTGCCGGCAAGGGACGTGGGCACCACCACCAGTTGTGGTCCGCCCGGGGCGCGTTCGAGCAGCAGGGCCAGTGCCTGCAGGGTTTTCCCCAGCCCCATGTCATCGGCCAGGCAGGCGCCAACACCCCACTGTGCCAACCGCGACAGCCAGCAGAAGCCGGCCTGCTGGTAGTCGCGCAGTTCGGCCTTCAGCGTGGACGGCACCACAGGTGGGTGTTTTTCCCTGTCCTCAAGCCCGCGCAGCTGCCGGCGCCAGTCGGCGTCACCGTCAAGATGCCCGGCTTCATCGGCGAGCGTTTTCAACAGCGGTAGCGTCAGCGTATTCAGCGTGAGAGGGTCACCGTCGCCGGCCAGCAGGGCTATCTGCTGCAAGCGTAGGCGCAGTTGGTTATCCAGGGCCAGCCAGTCTTGCTCGCCCAGTCTGATGAAACGGCCGCGGCTTTCCTGCAGGAGTGTCAGTACCTGGCGCAGCTGCAACACCTTGCCGTCATCCAGCGCCAGTTCGCCGGACAGGGCAAACCATTCGCCCTGCCGGCGGACATGCAGTTTCAGGGCCTGCATATCGCGGCGGCCACCCAGACGCAGGCGTTCACCTTCCGGCCAGACGCATTCAAGCTGCGCCGGGTCAATCGCGCGCAGTTGCGTCAGTACCTCCAGGGCGTCCTGAGTATCAGTCAGTTGCCATTCGGTGGTGTCCGTTGCCGATGCGTCGAGCACCGGGCAAGCCGCCAGCACCTGCTTCAGCCGCTGTTGTTCTGCCGGCAGGTAGCGGCGGGTTTGTATCGCCTGACCGTCCTGCTCGCCATTGACGATGTCGCCGCCCCGCCCTGGCGGGAAGGCTGTGCCGTTTGGCAACGGGTGAACACGAAGTTGCAGACGCAGCCCCTCGCCAAGTGGCAGCAGATGCGCATACAGCTTTTCATCCGGCGGAACATGCGGAATGTGCGCCGTCAGCTCGGGCAGATTGGCCTGGACCGGCAGCAGAGGCGCGATGGACGACACCGACTGCAGGACCCGATAGCGGGCGCTGGCCGGAATGCGCAGCTCCCGGCCGAGAATGCCGGCAATCTTGCGATGTTCGTCACTGACCGGATACACCACCAGGCGGGTCGGCGTTTCTTTTTCCCATAGCAGTCCGCAACTGTCGCTGATGCCCGGCGGGCGGAGCGTGAGGGCGAGATGTTCCCCCGCCTCCGTTATCACCAGCGTCACCTGCCCGGGTTCGATATCGATGCGTACGTCCGGGGCGTCCTGCCAGAACACCGCCGGATGGCCAACCAACGCCGGCAAGGCGGCTTCGGCATCCAGGGTGTAGGTGCCATTGTGCCCGTAAAAGGAGTACGCCGAGGAATAATGAATGTGCCGCAACGCCTGCCGGTCCTGCGCCAGCAGCCAGGGTAGCGTGTCAGCCGCGTCGTTGAGGCGTTTGAGGGACAGCGGGCGCCCTTTGGTCCAGCCGTCCCGGTTGTATTTTTGTTCCCGGGGCTCTAGCGTCAGCTCGTAGCGATGCAGGGTCAGGAACCAGGCCATGCGGGACGTATTGGCGTTTTCCGCCGCCGTCAGTTGGCTCAGGGCGTCCAGGGCGTACTCCCATGACGCCCTGCGCCGATACAGGGCGCTCAGCGGATGAGGCAGTTGGGGCGCCTGCTGACGGTATTGCTGATGGAGCAGGTCGGCAATGTCCTTCTCCAGCCGGTGATAGCCGCGGGTGGCCAACTGTTCTCTGAATATCTCGAGACGTTGCTGCCCGCGCTCGCTGTCTTCGGTATCGCTTCGCCAGTGCCGGAGCAGCGCCAGCCAGACGCCGGCCATGCCGATGAGTGGCGTCGTGGCTTGTTCGGGTGAGGTGCCCTGCGGCGGCTTACCTTCGCATTCATGCAGCAGACCCTGCAGCAAAACCCAACCACTGCCGAAACCTTCTTCGATGGCATGGTGGGCCAGTTCCCGAAGTGTCGGGGTATGTGCAGGCTCATGATTGGCCAGCAGCGTTAATGCGGCCATCATGGACGGCAAAGGGGGCAGGTGCAGCTTGCGTTTGCGGGTGGCCTTGCGGTACTGGCTGACGAGCTGCCGGTATGCTTCGAGCGCAGCGTCTTTTTGTCCACGGCTCAGGGCAATCCAGCCAGTGACGGTCGGGGGCAGTTCACCCTCCCCCTTAATTTGGTCAAGGCGGTTGTGGTCGCCTCGCCACAGGGCCTGCAGCGCCAGGGGTTCTCGTAACGCGGGCGGTGTCGTGCTCCGCGCGTCGCTGAAGGTGCAGGCATACCGATAGAGTGAGGAACACTCAGTGAGGCGGTAGCCGGCATCAACGAGAAAGCTGGCCAGCAGCGCTATCTGAATAGCCTCATTCAACAGCGCAAAGGTGTGACGACCTGCCTCGTCCGTCAACAGCTGAAAGGCCGGATGTGCCTGCGGTGCGTAACCGGGCTGGGTCATCCATTCGTCCAGGTATTGTGGCAGTGCTATCTCATCGCCAGCGAGAAGCGCATGCCACAGGCGGGCTCTGCGCGTACGCAGCCCGCTTAGCAGGCGTAAATAGCCAGGGTGTTGCGGGGAGGCACCCCAGACGGCGGGGTGGGTGACCATGTAGCGGTAAATCACGTTATCGTGACCGGCCAGGTGGTAGCGGTTGTTCATCTCCTGCAGCCATCCCTGTGCCAACAGAACTTTCAGTGCTTCCGCCATATCCGCGGGATTCATGCGCCGGTGGGCAACCGGGCTTATCTCCAACTGATGCAGGTTATCCAGCAGGGCGGATTTTGCCAAATCGTCATGCAGGGCGAGCTGGCAGAGGATGGCGGTGAGAGGGATGGGCAGATGCGCAATCCCGGTCTCCGCGCTGTCAGCGCGTGAAGGTGTGT
>NZ_JBLJAK010000092.1:0-4044 GCF_047530105.1 Serratia sp. T13T92
TCCAGCGCGATGGTGTGGCAGGTCGCCGTGCTGTTAAGCTGGCGGGTGCCCAGTCCGTACTCCGCCATGACGTGCATAAACCGGTCGGCGTCACCGACAACCCGAAAGGTTACGGGGTGCAGATGGCGACCGTCCTGGGCAAAGGCGGCATTCAGCGCCGCTTTTTCGACGTAGAAGCCGTTGTGGTGTGACGGTGTCGGCGTCACGCCTGAGTTCCACTCCCGAGTATCCATCACGTAATTGTCCCAGCCCTGGTCTTTTAGGGTTTCAGAAGCGTAGGTAAGCCGGAACAGGTCGGACTGAGCGGCCAGGTTGCCGCTGCAGGAGCGCCAGAGGTAGTCAAGATGCTGACGCAGCTTGCCAGCCGGGCCGTGTTTGCGGCCACGTTCGAGTAACCACTGGATGTCAATCGCAACGCTCCTGGGGAAGCGTTTTTGCTTTTGGGCGGTGGCCAGCCAGCGGATCAGAAACAGGTTTTCGGCATAGGGCGTGCCGGCGATGCCGTCCTGCCGCGCCAGCCCCAACGCCACCAAGGCGCAGAACGCCAGATGGCTGAGCGCTGAGGTAGTGTTCTCTGTGGTAACGGATTCGGTTTTATCTAACAATGGCTACCCTGCCCGTTGACGCAAAGGATTAGTGGCGGATCTGCGCCAGGTCGTCAGCGGTCAGCCCGGTCATTTTCATGACGGTGTTGTGGTCGAGGCCGTTCTGCAACATGGTGCGGGCAATTTTGAGTGCCTCTTCCTGCCTGCCCTTCTCAATGCCCTTCTCTATACCGCGTTGTTCACCAAGCTGGATACCCTTCTCGATGCCTTTTTGTTCAAGCTGTTGTGCAATAGTCATGAGTTCATCCTCGTTTTGCGGAACCCGCAGTGCCAGTTCACGTATGAAAGCTTCGGCATCCGACGATTCACCGGCCTGGATAATATAGTGTACCAGTGAAATTACCTGTGGCGAAGAGAGATAGCCGGCCAGCAGTATGGTGGCCAGTTTATCCGTCAGTTCCGCCAGGTCACGCTGGCGAATATGTTTCTGCAGCAGGGTCAACGCGGCCATACTGCGGTGACCCATGATTTCCTCGTCGGGGATGACCGTTACATCAACAAGCGGGAAATCGCCGGTATACAGTTTCTCCGCCAGCGCCGGATCATCAAATTCCTGCAGCCAGTTGGTCGAATAAGGATATGGGCTGCGTTTGCCGGTATAGAAAAGTACCGGAATGACCAACGGCAGCGTTTTATGGCCGGCGTCGAGGTGGCGTTGCATGGCGGCGACGGCATATCGGATGAGGCGAAACGCCATGTGCTTATCAGGACTCGATTGGTGTTCGATAAGTACCATCACGTAACCGTCAGCGCCGGCGGTGGTTTTCAGGCTGTAGAGCACGTCGCTGAAATACTGGCGCAGATCATCTTCGACAAAGGAGCCTGACTCCAGTTTCAGCGTGCTGAGGTCGCAGATGGCCCGCAGCTCTGTCGGCAGATGGATGTCCATGAAGTCGCGGGCAATCTCGGGCTGCGTCAGGAATTGCCGGAATGTCGCATCATGGGGTGTGGGATTTTTTTTCATGGGGTTATCGTAGCACGTTCGGTCACCGGTTCACTATGGCTGAGCAGAGGCTTCACTCGCTCACCGGGCAGGATGGCGCCAGGATGTTGCAGGCGCCAGGATGTTGCAGTCGCCAGGCTTTTAATATCCGGTAGACGCTGGCCTTGCCAATGCCCAATTGCTCGGCAACTGCTTCGCGGGTTAATCCGGCCATCGTTAATTCAATGACCTGCTGCGTTTTCGCCTGGGCCGTCAGTTTTCTTCCTTTATATGCACCCTTGGCTTTTGCCCGGGCAATGCCTTCCCGCTGGCGTTCCTGGCGCAGGCGTGTCTCGAACTCGGCAAAGACGCCCAACATATCCAGGAAAGCTTTGCCGGAGGCGGAAGGGTTCTGTCGCATTAACGGGCACAGGCCAGCCAAAGTGGGTGTTGCCGATTATTTAGGCAGCCAACAGATAAAATTGTTCCGCAGGTGACAGTCCTTCACTTTCCGGATGCTGATATTGTCCTTTGCGTATCATGTGGATCAATTCGATGCCCGCCAAAAGCCCCTGTGCCCGTCGAAACGATTTGAATCCCAGCATCGCTCTTATCCGGCGTTTGATATTGCGGTGATCTTGCTCAACCAGATTGTTTAGGTACTTACTTTGCCTGACTGTAATCGTTTCCTCATCGGGTTTGTCGGCGTTGAGCGTGGCCAAAGCCGCTGTGTTGGCCCCACTTTTATCGATAGTGACCCCCTCAGGTTCGCCATGATGACGTATGGCCTTGCGGAAGAAGCGCAATGCAGCGGCGGCATCCCGTTTGGCAGTGAGCAGAAAGTCGATTGTCTGGCCTGATGAGTCAACAGCCCGGTACAGAGACTTCCACTGACCGTTGATTTTGATGTAAGTTTCATCCATTCGCCATCGACGACCCACCGAACGTTTATGCCGGCGGAATGCCTTGTCCAACAGCGGCACCAGACGGATAACCCAGCAATGCCGCGTTCAGCCATCATTTCCTCGAGATTGCGCAAGCTAAGGGCATAAGCCAGATACCAACGCACACATTGCGCGATGATATCGATGGGATAATGCAAGCGTTTAAAGGCATTTCTGATCAGAGACATTAATAGGCAACATTACAAAAAAACAGCATATTACCTGACGCCGCCTTAACGCGACAGAGCCCAAAGGCGTCAGGTTTGGCCGCAGGCGCACCATCGACCGTAACGCAGTGCTTGCGCTTCGTCAGGAAGGTAATGGCGCTACAGCTATAGCCAGGGAGCTAAGCATCGCCCGCTCTACGGTATATAAAATTCTGGAAGACGATAATCTTACACAATAGAGCCTGTTTTTTAAAGTTAAGATAATGATAAAAATAACTTTTTAGACGTTAGGTGGCACTTTTCGGGGAAATGTGCACGGAACCCCGACCTTTGTGCTTTCCTCATGTGATTTGTTGGAAGCATAAACATATCTTTACAATTTGAAGACAAAAAAATACCTGTCTTGGGGTATAAAAACGATGCCTGACATGCCCATATGACCAGGTACCCCAACTATTTTGAGATTTGGAAAATCTCCTCACGCAGGTAATGCATACCTGCGTTTTTTTTACTATTTTTTGATGAAGGCCCTTTAGCTCAGTCGGTTAGAGCGCGCGACTCATAATCGCTCGGTCGCTGGTTCGAGTCCAGCAAGGGCCACCAATTACGATTATCGCATATTGGCTATTCGCTCTGTGTCCAGGCTGATGGTGTGGCGAAGACGGTAGATGGCTTGATACACAGGCAAAGGGGACATTCTGGTTTAGGGATCTCCACTCTCTGAATTTGCGGACAGCTGAATGTCCCCTTTGCTGTGATGAGTGTCTCTCCCCGACTATGATGCCTGCCAGCGGTATGTTTCTGTCATTACGCGCTTTAACGATAACATCATCAACCTAAAAAATGGCGGTTGTTGAGACAAGGGGCTACGTTTACAAGCTGTAATCGTGTTAGGCGGGCCACCCATTGGCTCAATGTGTATTTACCGGGATTGATAAAATCATGGCAGATATTGCTGATGAAGCACAGAATGAACATGAAAAGATGATCGAACGTGGCTTGATGGCCATACGGTCACAGTTTACAGCAAGCAGTGCGCTTGTCTGCCAAGATTGCGGTGAGCCGATACCGGAACGACGTCGTCACCTGTTACCTGGTGTCAAGACCTGTGTCCAGTGCCAGGAGCGAAAAGAGTTCCAGCATAAGGTTGGGGTTTATCCTTTGTTGACTCGCCATGCTGTCAATCAGGACGAAGAGTGATTGATGGATCTATAGGGGGATGAAGCCCAACTGATTAGAAAAGTACGTTAGCGTGTCAACATTTTTATTTCCAGACAACCGCCCCATTCCCACTCGAAACGCAACAAAGTGACCCACTGGCCAGACCCGGATAAAATCACCGCTCTGGCCCTACTGGAGAGCCTGTTGCATGCAGGGAAAACATCTGACTCAGAAAGAGCGGTTCT
>NZ_JBLJAK010000093.1:0-3997 GCF_047530105.1 Serratia sp. T13T92
TGCATGCGTTGCTGACGGCGCTGAAATCGCCGGACGACGCCATCGACTGGGACACGCTGCTGCCCTGGAAAATCACCCTACCTTAAACCCCACGACCGAACACTGTGGGGATTTAACGACGCTTACTGACCAAAGAGGAAATAAGGACTGTACTCGAGGTGGTTACATTGTCCGTGCGCAAGGCCTGTCGGCAAATGTTCGACGATGCCAAACGTATTCAGATAGCCCTTATCCCCCAACAAAATCCGCTCTTATTTTCCCGGCGCACACGACATTTCAAGCTAGTCGTTGAGGAAAGTGACGAAGATAATTGGCTTGATGAGTCCAACCCTGATGAGGTGCGCCGGGTACTGGATGCCATTATTAACCAGGGAGCGAGATTTGGTGCCGTGCGATTGGTTGTCATCAATGACACGTTAGAGCTGATCACCGGCTACAGCGTAATGACCGATGTGTTACGTTTGCCTGGGGATCCACCGCGCCGTTGGTTCGACCGCGATGTGCTGCGGGATGTTTGCTATGCCGCCAGGCAAGAGGTTCTCAGTGTCATGAACACATACAGCGCATTTACCAAGAAAAGTTGAAGCAGGAGGGGCAAATGCCCCTCTTTACCTGATCCCATAAGGGTGTCGCTCTACTCCGCTGTTTACCAGGCCACAGTGTGGCCTTGTACTGAAAACAACCAGTGAGCATTCGTGTCGTGACGGCCGAGTGCCGTGCCTTCACTGTAGCCCGGCTGCGACGAATACAAGGGTTCGCGTTGCCGTTATCCTCGCCCGTTCTCGCTCTCTTTCGCCGTCATTTTCCCGTCGTTCGACCGCTCAATTTTCACGGTCTCACCGTACAAATACCGGCTTTCGTTCGCTGCGCTGCGGCCTGCGGTAACGCCCTTGTATTGCGCCGCTGTTCGCCGGGCTGTCGTGTCGGCACGGCACCGTCCGGTGTCGCTGAACATGAAATTACGGAGGTATTCCATGCACTATTCCCACACTCAGACCGCCATGAATGTCGAAGAAATTGACCGGCTGTCTTTCCTACCCTACCTGTTTGGCGAGGATTTCATGATTGCCGAATTGAAGGTCTACTCCTTGGCACGTAAACACCTGCCTGACTACGAAGACGGATTTTGGCATTTTGTACGGCTTCCGCAAGGCGGCGGCTACATGATGCCCACGGGCGATCGATACCACATGGTCAACGCCGAAGGCTGGTTTGACCGTACCGTCAGCGCCGAGGTTGCAGGGATCATTTTGACAGCGCAAGCCATCAACTATCGGTGTTTAGCGCTCAAAGGTTGTAGCGACGATGAACAGATCAAGCTGTTCCTGCTGCGTGAGTTCCAGCTCTGGAACTTTATAGAAAGCCATCCCGACAGTGCCGCGATTAGCGCAGCGCTTGAGTGACGAAATAAAAAGACCTAGGCAGGCAGCAACGCTGCTTGCCTCAATGGATAGTGCCCTTGAGCGTGCAATGAGGAAACAGTATGGAAATGGAAATGACGGTAGGCAACCTGATAGCCCGGCTGCAAAAGGACTATTCGCCGGAGGAATTATGTGTAGCGTCCGTGTGGTTTGAAGAAGATTTTCTGTTGAGATCTTGGGGGGAGCCGCTAACACGGGATGAGATCAACGCCGCAATGGCAATTGTAGATAATGTTGACGCCGATTCTGGGATCAACTGGTCAACAATCGAAGATGCTGTTGATACGGTAGTAGGAAAGGCTAATGATCGTAAGGTGTCATCGGATAAATAGGTAAGAAGGCAGGCGGTGAGAGCCGCCTGTCTACCGCCCGCGAACACCCTGGCAGGCTTACGCCTGCAGCGAAGGCTGCTGCCGCGCCTACGGCGCCGCGCGCCGCCTTCGTCTGCCTCTTTCATCACCTGGTGTCCGTTTATATCACCTTCTGTTTCCTTCGCTGGGTTTGCCGGCGTCTACGTAGTGTTATCACCTCTTTCAGCTAGTCGACATGGGCGTCCGGTCGGCTGTCGTGAACGGAGCCAGGTAAACCTGTCTCCGCCCTGCGGGCTTCCATCCTGACGCAACCCCAGCTTGCAGCATCCGTACCCGGATGCGCCGCTTTGGCGCGCCGTAGCCTGCGCTTATTGCACCCCGGCAATAAATACCCTGCCGGAGTGTAGGGAGCAACGCCGTTTCGCCTTGCTCTTTCGGCGTTGCGGCGGATTCCTGCTCATTGGCATTCCGGTGTCGTTTCTCCCGTTTACGGCCCTGCCGCCTTGGCTGATAACGCCACAGTCCTCCTGGCCATCCAGGGGGGATGCTACGCACAGCCACAAAACTTTTTGCAGGCAAAAACTTTGGCGTCTGCCCCTGGACGTCTGCCTCGGCCGGTGCCGTTTTACGCCCTTGCGGCGCAGGTTCTCAAACGGGTGATGGAAATACCGGAGGGACAGAACAGCAGGTCCCCGCAAAACGTCAACACCGCGACGAGGTAACTCAACGGGTGATGTTTTTAAACAGCATAAAGGAGAAAAAAATGCATAGCACAACGGCACTGACTGTTGATATCAACCCCACTCAGAGCGCGGGAGAGGTGATCCCTTCTGTGGCTATCGATCGCATCATCGCACAGCGTGACAGCGGTATTGCAACATTCATGCAGGGCATGAACCTGATCCATCAAGCGCAGAAGCAGCTTACCGACGCGGCGGGCAAGGTCTGCTTTTATGGGCTGACTGAAATTGTTACCTGTATTTCATCCTCGTACACATCAGGCGAGGAAGCCAGAATCCAGCGAAGGATCAGCCGCCTTGCTGATCGCGCAGTCTGGCAACGACTGATGAATGAAACGGGCATGCTGACGTTGATGAGCACCAAGCAACGAGAGGCATGGGACAAAAGCCTGTACAGCGAGGATTGCCCGGAAATCTCCCTCGATAATGTTCTGGCCACGTTTAAAAATCTCAACGCGAACAAGACAAATACGTTTGAACAAGGGGTGATCGACGTATTCCGCACGCTTTCCTGGGACTACAAAACCAATAATCCCTGTTGCCTGGGCAAGAAAATCATCCTTAACGGCATTATCGAGGTTAATGAAGGCAAGTATTGCTCATTTCGAACCTACGGACAGGAAAGAATTAACGATTTGGCTCGTCCTTTCTGGTTACTCGACGGTAAGAACGTGCCTGATTTCCGAGTATCTGAAGGGGTAAAATTTCGTGACTTCATCGGGAGAGGCACACAGCAGGTCGGTGAGCTGTTTACCTGTGATTATTTCACCATTCGAGCCTTCAAAAAAGGTACTGCACACATTACGTTTACCCGCCCAGAGCTGGTAGACAAAATCAACGAGATCGTCGCCCGTCATTACCCAGGGGCGCTGCCGCCAGAGGTTTAAGCTACTGGCAGGGTTCGCCCTGCCGTGCTATATCCACACTCACATCGGTCAGAAACCATCCTTTCAGGAGCCATTATGAATTTAGCGACCAGCCACCGAAAAACTGCCGTTGTTATTTTAGCCGTGATCAAAGGCACACCATCAATCCACTTTTGTGATACTCGTTTATCTGGAGCAGATAACAATCTGTGGATGCCCGTCAACACTACCGGTATCACACTATCACCTGTGGCTGAAAAGATTGAGAGAAGTCATATACACGCTGCCATCGAACAGATTATGACCATAAACAATGTCGCTCATAACGTTGTGCATGTAGAAGAAATCAAACGTGAAAAGGGATATCTCGATTACCGTGTGACTTACAACGAGATAGCTTAATCGATCGTCGGAACCAACACCCCCAATGATAGCTAGGCTCGGTATCTCTCCGGGCCTCATTGACATGCTTTGACATTGGCGCACTAAACCCAATGGCGAAGGCATGGAGAGGACAGCGCCTGCGGCGCTGTCAGATTGATGACAAAGTCCTGGCCGTGAGGCCAGGACTTTGATCTAATAAGGTCAGTGCAAAAAACGGACTGACTGCCATGCTCAAAGAACCTTCTCCCCATCAGTACCAGTTTGAAACCATTACC
>NZ_JBLJAK010000094.1:0-3359 GCF_047530105.1 Serratia sp. T13T92
CATGCGTTGCTGACGGCGCTGAAATCGCCGGACGACGCCATCGACTGGGACACGCTGCTGCCCTGGAAAATCACCCTACCTTAAACCCCACGACCGAACACTGTGGGGATTTAACGACGCTTACATTGTTCCTGGCAACTGCCCAGGCTTCTGCTTCTGCCAGTTGCGTTTTTACGGCCAAAAAATCGGCGTGGCTCAACATGACGTCGCCGTCAGCGAGCATAGAACCTGCTGGCTGGCGTCAGCGGACTCCGCTGACCGTAGTACCGACAAAACCCAACGCTGCGATAGTGAGCCGGGGGACCAACATGTTACGATAGCCTCATGAAAAAGACCCCAACGCCACATGATTTGGCCTTCAAACAGTTTCTGACGCATCCCGATACCGCCCGGGATTTTATGCAATTGCACTTGCCGGCAGAGCTGCAGGCTATCTGTGATCTGAGCACGCTGAAGCTGGAGTCCGGAAGCTTTGTCGAAGAAAGCCTGCGCCCGTATTTCAGCGACGTGCTTTACAGCCTGAAAACGACCGCCGGTACTGACGGTTACGTGATGGTACTTATCGAGCACCAATCCACGGCGGACAAACACATGGCGTTCAGGTTGCTACGCTATGCGGTCGCCGCCATGCAGCGTCACCTCGATGCCGGCCATAAGAAGCTGCCACTGGTCATTCCGGTACTGTTCTATACCGGTAAACGCAGCCCTTATCCGTACTCGACCAACTGGCTGCAGGAATTTGATGCTCCCGTGCTGGCGGAAAAACTGTACACCGCAGCGTTTCCGCTGGTTGATGTGACAGTCATCCCCGACGAAGAGATTATGGGCCACCGCAGTATGGCGGCGCTGACGCTGCTGCAGAAACACATCCGACAGCGCGATCTGTTTGAACTGATGGAACAACTGGTCACTTTGCTGCTAGCCGGATACACTACGAGTGATCAACTGGCATCATTGATGAATTACATGCTGCAGGTTGGCGACACGGCCGCCCCAGAGGCTTTTATCCGAGAACTGGCCCGCCGCGCGCCACAGCACGAAGAGGTACTTATGACGATTGCACAAAAACTGGAGCAAAAAGGGCTCGAGAAAGGCCGCCTGGAAGGCCTCCAGCTCGGCATCGAAAAGGGCATAGAAAAGGGCATCGAGAAAGGACGGCAGGAAGGCGAGCGCGAAGCCGCACTGAAGATCGCCCGTTCGCTGCTCGACAATGGCCTTGATTTGGCGACGGTAATGAACGCCACGGGTCTCACTGCCGATGAGCTGGCGCAGATCCGTCATTAACCCGTTTTGGAGAGACTTACGACCTTGCCGGACAACACGCCTTGGCTAGTTCTCGTCAAATCGCCACTCACGGCGCGTCGGATCATGTAGGCAGGTCTCCCCGTTAATCAGTTGCAACGGGATATAACGGCACGATGCATGGGCTTCAATCGCCTGTGCCAGCACCGGACTGTGAGTCGTCACCCAGAGCTGAGAGTAACGCGACGCCTCGCCAATCAGCTGACCGAGCGCCGGCAGCATATCGGGATGTAGGCTGCTTTCCGGCTCGTTCAACACGACCAAGGGTGCCGGACGCGGACTGAGCAGTGCCACGGTCAGGCAGAGAAAACGCAAGGTGCCGTCGGAGAGCTCACGGGCCCGCAGCGGTCGCCGCAGCCCCTCACGCGTCATCATCATCTCGAGTCCCGCTTCGCTGTTGATCACGTGGAAACGGGCATCGGGAAAGGCACGGGCGAGGATGCCGTGCAGCAATTCGACATCCCCAATTTCGACGATAGTGGCAAAGGCCGCCGCGAGATCGCCCCCGTCATGGCTCAGAACCGGGGTTCTGATGGAAGGCTGGGGAATGCGTAGGGGCGAGCCGGGGGCGATATCGAAGTGATGATAGAAGCGCCACTGGTTGATAAGGTGGCGCAATCTGGCAATCTCGGGATAGCGCTCAGGCTCCGCAAGATGACCGAACACCGACTCGTGGGGCAACATACCGGGGGCATAGTCCACTTTGTCCCCATCGATACCAAGCACCTTGACCGCCTGATTACGCCGCATGAGTAACAGGTTTGAGGGGGAGCGTCGCTCCCCCAGCCACGCCTCCTCCTGCTTGATCTCGGGATCGAAGCCGAAATACGGGCTGACCGGCGGCGGGGGCAAGCCTATCTGCAACTCGTAGCCAAACTGCTCGGCCTGCATACCGAGGATGATGCGTTTGGGCGCATCGGCACGATCGTCAGGACGCAGGCCTCCTGCCCATATGGTTTGGTTGATCCCTCCTTCGTCACAGATGGCGCGGGCCAGCTCACCACTAGCGGCGCTCGCGAGCAGGTGGATGGCGTTGTAGAGGTTGCTCTTGCCGCAGCCGTTGGCACCCTGAACCAGATTGATCCTGCCAAGGGGCATAGTGAGCTTGCGCACAGAGCGGTAACCACGGATCCAGATTTCGCTCAACATGGGGATGACTCCTTGAACCTGAGAAATTCCATTATGGCGTTTCTCGCCCATTTGCCCCCAAGGTCCCAAGCTTGATATCTATCTTTATGAATTAAATAGAATATCATTTTTTTGATATTTCCGTTAATTTGGAAGTTTGTTGGTAAGTTCGGTGCTTCATTCTGCGAAAAATTCGCCCGGAGAAGTGCCAAAATTTGGTTTTGACACCACGTGGTATCAAAACAGGCAAAAAACGACAGTAGATACCCCATTTCAGACCAATAAATGCAGTTTCAGATATCACGACATGTGAGATTGTGAAATAAACAAAATTTTTTAATGTGCTCCATCAATGAGTAACAGAATATCACCATAGTGTATTGATATATATAATTTTACCAAGAATGTGGAACTTATGGGGCTAATGGGCGCGGAACCCCATTTAGTGAGGCAATCAACTGAAACAGGTAGGGCATCTGTTTATCCTGACAGAGAGCTAACTGCCAGCCGCAGCGATCCAGTAGTTTCGCCAGCCCTTCAACGTTGCCGGTCACTCTGGCCATGATCGGTGCAATTTGCTTCCCGTCATCATCAAAGGCAGCATCAAGGGAAGAACGGGACAGGAATATACCGCTAACCTGGACATTCATTACCAGGGCATGTCGGCCAGACCACTCTCTGTCAGCAAGCAGCCGGTATATCCAGTGCATTTCCTTTGCCGTTTCGAGGGCGTATGTCAGCCGGAACAGATCATTCTGCTCAGAGAGAGTTCGCCGGTGCAGGAACACCAGAGGTAATCGAGCTTGATGGTTAGGAAGTTGGATCCCTTTTTTTCCCTTAGGTCAGAGGCAAAAGAGGGTGATAAGGCCATGCGTTTCATCAGCTCAGGCAGCGCAACGTTGACAACTGGTTAAAATAACCCCCATTTT
>NZ_JBLJAK010000095.1:0-3338 GCF_047530105.1 Serratia sp. T13T92
TGCATGCGTTGCTGACGGCGCTGAAATCGCCGGACGACGCCATCGACTGGGACACGCTGCTGCCCTGGAAAATCACCCTACCTTAAACCCCACGACCGAACACTGTGGGGATTTAACGACGCTTACTTTCTACCAGACGTCGCAGATGGGACACTTACTGACATGGGCTTCGGGGCTGTTTTTATCCTGTTCCTTCAGATACCGGCGCCGCCAGTTAAAAAGCAGATTGTCATTGAGCCCATGCTCACGTGCGAGTCGTGCCACATTTATGCCGGGTTGCATGGATTGTTCAACGAGGTAGCGTTTAAACTCTGGTGTAAAATTAGGGCGTCGGCGTCTTTCTGAGGACAGTTGACTGGCGCGAGAAGGATTAAACTCGGAGGGATATAATGCTTGCTCCAGCTCTGTAGGGGTCATTTCATCGTGTAAGGGCCAGGACAAGCCACTTTCCCCGAAGCGCCGAAAAAACTTATACCCTGTTGATACTTTAAGCCCCAACTGCCTACATGCTGCAGCACGACTAAAGTTTTGTACGTGATGAAGCCGCAGAAGTGCTTCCATCCATTGCTGTCTTTCCATTCGATGATGTCCATTAATTTGAAGAATGATGGACATTAATTTTCAACGGAAAGGAATATTTCTACCAGACGTCGCAGATGGGACACTTACAGTATTTATAGCTACTGCGATGTATTTCAAAAACATCGCAGAGAAGGCTGACGGTGTGACTGCTCCTGAGTTTTTCAACTAGCGAGAACTGTTCAGGGAGTCTGACATCAAGAGAGCGGTAGCTTTTTTAATATGGTGTTGTGTTCCTCCAGGAGAAGAACCTGCTTTTCCAGCTCACGAATGCGCTGCTGTTCGGTAGTCAGTGGTGAAGCTTTAGGTGAGACCCCTTCACGCTCCTGGCGGAGTTGCCTAGCCCAGGATTCGAGTGCCGATGTGCTGACATTCATGGCTTGGCTGGCTGCACGGAATGAGTAGCCTTGGTCAAGGATAAGTTGAGCACATTCGAGTTTGAATTCGGCAGAAAAGGTCCGTCTCGTTTTGTTAGTCATTTTGTCACCTGTTTAGTGGTTGAGGTGATCATATCACCTCTGTTCAGGGGGCCAAATTCAATATGCCACTACACTTGACCACTACAGTTCGGACCTGCCGAGAATATGCACCTTAAACAAAATGACGCGTGCAGGGATGCCAGAAAGTGTGCGGATTGCCTGAGGAAGTCAGTGACGGGAGGCGCTTTTATCTAAATCCGATTTAATCAACAAAGCCTATGAACTCGTCTAAACGATTTGAATCCCAGCATCAGCCTTATCCGACGTTTAATGTTGCGATAGTCTTACTTAATCTGGTTGTTCAGATACTTACTTTTCCTGGCGGTAATTGCTTCTTCCTCTGAATAGGCGAAGTACCAGTGGGTACATTGAGCAATAATATCGACGGTGTAATGCAGGCATTTGAAGACTTTTCTTATGATCGATATAGTCAGGTAGCATAAAAAAACCAGCATGTTACCTGACAGGACGTTAAGGTAACAGAACCACTAACTCTCTGTAGAACCGATAGCGTACATAGGGGCAAACCAAGAACTATTAAGGTTTACAGGGCTGTCGGTATCACGCCAATAGATTCGCCCGCCATCAGCAAAAAAACTTTTTAATATGAAACGGATATAATCTAGAGCCATGCACAATGCCTGAAACTCGTTCTCACCGCCAAACATACGAAGTGGCAGAAATGGTTCCATTGATATCGCACATTGCGCATATTCCGACAGTTCTCCTTCTGCTGGTACCTTAGACGGTGGGCCGATATTAATAAAAACATCGAAGGTTTCTCCTGTACGACGTATACATCTGAAGATTTCTGACGCCATAAAATCTTGCATAATTTCAACCCTCTAGTTTTTTGTTTAACATGGCGTTATTGACTACGGCAATGTTAGCTTATAATTAGCCAGCCTTGGATGAGTTTTACCAAAACTCCTGACTCACATATCTAACGGAGGTAATAAATAGCAATACATAATCAAAGTATTGTAAAGACCATCAAAAGGATGGCCTTTACAGAAATATCATCCATTAAAATCGAAGATCATTCAATATCCTCTGAGGCTGATGAGTATAAGTTATAATAACTCGCTTATATTTTCAATATAGCCTATTACCATTGATAGCCTACACCTATTGAAGCGCCAAAATAGTTCTCAGTATTGCCACTTCCAGATGCTTTTAGAATCCACTTACCATTTTCTGATGTTTTAGATACACCTACAGCAATAGCTGATTTACCGTTATAGGAGGCAGCAGATGCACCAAGCATACTGGAGTCTGGCTGATATGCTTGAGGAATGCCGGCCATTGCCATTGATGATGCAATACCACCAGTTAGTTTGTTATCAAGATCGCTTACTCTGCTGTTCAGCTCGTTTACACTATTGCTAATCGACTGAAATGCCTGATTGACCTGCCCAACATTGGCTGCATCCGTATCCGCAGTTCCTGCAGCCACGTTAGTAATCTGCCGTTCTCGACCTTCAGTGCCAATGGAAACTGTATTATCACGTGACGCCAATGATCCATGTCCTAGGGATACGGAGTTCTTACCTGAAGCCACACTGTTTGAGCCCAAAGCAAGTGAATTATCACCCTGAGCTTCGCTGCCATGGCCGAGGGCAGTAGAATTACTCCCCGACGCGATCGATTTATGCCCGATAGCTGTGGCGTTAATAGCAGTGGCGCTAGCCCTGTACCCATATGCAGTGGTATTATTTGCACTGGCTACAGAGCCTAATCCAGACGCAGTGCTTTCTTCACCAGTTGCTTTTGCTCCGGCCCCTACTGCTAAGGAGTTTTTTACAGTAGCTGATGCAATACCAAAACCGTCGTCATCACGGCTGCTGATATTTCCCGAAGCAGCCTGTAACTGTCCAACCGTTGCAGCATCACTTGCTTTTATCCCATCTTTCAGACCACTCAAGACGCGGTCACCATCAATACCCGAAATTGATATGTTATCTCCTTTCTCAAGAGCTCCAATGGTAATCGGCCCTTCTGGGTCACCTTGTTTTACAATTGAGTCGGCTATTGAATTATTCACAATTGCCGTCAGTTGAGTAATGCTAGCGCTATTACTCGCTACCTGATCGACGACACTCTTCAACTGGCTGCCATTCACTGCGTCCAGAGAGTCCGCCGCCAAACTACCTGCCGCCAGATTGGTCAGCTTCTGTGCGTTACCCGGTGTCGCTGCCGTACCGCCATCTTCCGTCAGGGTCACCACGTCCTTCGTCGCAGTTCTCTGCACAACACCTGTGATGCCTGATGCCACGCTGT
>NZ_JBLJAK010000096.1:0-3313 GCF_047530105.1 Serratia sp. T13T92
CCCCTTTTGATTTCTTGTTGAACGTTTGCAGTTGCCAGACCGCAAACTGTTTTAACAAATCAAAAGGGGTTTTTATAACTGGTTCAAAGCTGAAAGCTTTACGGAACCTCCAGCCTAGCTGGAGGTTTTCTGTGCACAAACAAGAACAGCCCGTTATGGGCTGTTCTGCTATTTACTGGACCTGGGTTATTTACCCAGATAGGCGTTCAACATCCACACCTGTTTTTCCTGCTCTTTGATGTAATCGCTCATCAGCGAAGAGGTACCCTCATCACCGGCCTCTGCGGCCAGCGTCAGCAGTTCGCGCTGCTGTTGCAACAAAATGGCGTAACCTTCCAGCAAGCCGCGCAGGGTGCCTTTATCGTCGGTGACATTGGTGTCTTCCTTGATATCCGCCGTTTTCAGATAGTCACTGAAGGCGTGGCGAGGCTGTGAACCCAGAGTCAGAATACGCTCAGCCAGTTCATCAACCTTGGTCAGCAGGTCATTGTAGGTTTCTTCAAACTTGACGTGCAGTTCAAAGAAATGCGGGCCGGAAATATTCCAATGGTAGCCACGCACGTTCATATACAACACTTGGTAGTTAGCCAGTAGAGCGTTCAGTGCTTCAGAGAGTTTTGCTGATTGTTTGGTGTCCAGGCCGATATGAGTCTTGGTCGCTTTCTTTGCCGTTGCCATAATAATCTTCTCCTGATTATTTGTTTCGATTATCTAGATTGATATCCATACAAAACAGGTTAACCGGATCTATCATAAGGTTAAAGTTGCTACTAAGCATCAATTCAATCGTTCAAACCAATTTACCCGTGCTTACATTCATCAATTGGCTAATCGGGTAGGGGCGCTGCATGCTGCGCCCACTTAACTTCATCGATTAAATTACACCTGCGCCCTTTTGCGCAAGGCAAATTTTAGCACACCGGCGCTCAGGCTGGTGAGCAATGCGGCGGCGATCAGCACGGCAATAAAGGCCTGATCGAAGGCGCCTCTAGCCAACTGAATCAGCCTTTCTGCGCTGTCCGCGCCCATATTTCCGGCTAATCGTAACGCCTCATCAATGCTGTCATAAGCGAGATCGCCTACGGGCAGATTGGCAGGCAATACCAGGCTGTGGCTATAAACCGCCGTCATCAACCCCCCCAGCAGCGTGACGCCTAACACGCCACCCAACTCCCATGAGACGTCTTCAATAGCGGCGACCATGCCCGCCTTGTCTTCGGGGGCGTTGAGCATAATGGCCGTTGAGGCAGCGGTGATGGCACCACCGAGGCCAAAGCCCACCACAAACAGGCAGACCAACTGCATAATGACGTTGCCTTGATACCACAGGGCGACACCGGCGATGCCTAAGGCGGTGAGAATAAATCCGCCCACCAGCATGTAGCGTTCGCCATAACGAGGTAGCAAAGCTCCGGCCAACGGGCCAGCCAGAGCAGAGGCTACCGGAATGGGTAAAATAAACAATGCGGCCAGCAGCGGCGTCATGCCGAGCACCAACTGTAAGCGCTGGCTTAACACCAGTTCGACCCCGATCAGCGCGATCATTGAAACGATCGCCACACCGACACCACTGGCAAACAGGCGATTGCGGAACAGTGAGAAATCGATCATGGGGTATTGCGCCCGCTGCTGACGGCGGACAAACAGGGTCAGGAACAGCGTACCGAGCGCCGCCGCAATGGCGAAGTCACTCAGGGAGAACGCGGGTTTGCTCAGCTCTTTCAGCGCATAGATCGACGCCACCAGGCCGAACATGATCTGTAGCGAGCTGATAAAGTCGCAGGGGCGTTGACTGTCTCCACCGCAACGAGGGATCAGATAGACCGCCAGCGGCAGAACCAGCATTACCACCGGCACGTTGATCAAAAATACCGAGCCCCACCAGAAATAGGACAGCAGAACACCGCCTACCACCGGGCCAAGCGCGGCGGCACCGGAGGCCACAGCGGCCCAGATGCCAATCGCCAGCGCACGTTCACGCTCATCGGTAAAGACGTGGCGCACGATGGATAGCGTGGCCGGCATCATCATCGCGGCCCCGATGGCCAGGAAAGCGCGTGATGCAATCAGCAGCTCGGCACTGGGGGAGAACGCGGCGCACAGTGAGGCCAAGGCAAAGACCGGCAAACCGGCGATAAACATTTTCTTGTGGCCAAGACGGTCGCTTAACATGCCAGCGCCGGGAAGTAGGCCAGCAACCACCAACGGGTAGGCGTTAACGATCCACAGTTTTTGTGAGGCTGTGGCATCCAATGCCTGGGTCAGGCGCGGCAACGCGGTGTAAAGCACCGTCATATCGGTAATGATTAAAAATAGCGCACTGGAGATCATTGCCAGGATCAGCCAGCGGTTTTGGGCGTGCATAAAGAGTATCCTAGTAAACCGATGACGCGGCTGCGTCACCTTACGGTAACCACCCGGAAGCACCGGTGGTATACTGCTATAATATAAATCCATACGTACGTATTGAAAAGGGGCTTTCTCAATGGGGCGTCAACGGAGTATCGATCGTGACAAGGTGCTGGATACCGCAGAAGAGATTGTGGCGACCCAAGGTGCGGCAGGGTTAACCATCGATTCGGTGGCCAAAGCCATGGGAATCTCCAAGGGGGGAGTGCAATATTGCTTTGGTAGCAAAGATGCGCTCATCGATGCGATGTTTGACCGTTGGGGCAAGGTTTATGAGCAGGTTTTTGACGATATCGCGGGCAGCGATCCGGACCCGTTAACCATCGTCCAGGCGCATATGCAGGCTACCCGCAGTTCCGATCAGGCCTCCAGCGCCAAGGCAGCCGGGTTGATGGCGACGTTAATTCAGACGCCAGAACACCTGGACAGTACGCGAGAATGGTATCGCAGCCGCATAGCAGGTTTGGATCTGACCACCGAGGCGGGGAGAAAGGCGCGATTGGCCTTCCTGGCCACCGAGGGAGCCTTCATGCTGCGGTTCTTCGGCTTTATGGATATCACTCAGCAGGAATGGGAAGCGATGTTTGCCGATCTGCAAAAGTGGGTTCTTACCGATACGGCTCGCAATGGTTGACCTATCACACTGATAGATGGCGATCGCTCCGCGCGGCGAGTATGTTTAGCGAATAAAGATATTCCCTCGAAGAACCCACTTTTAGCCAGCCACCTCCGTGCTGGCTTTTTTTGTGCACAGAAAACCTCCAGCTAGGCTGGAGGTTCAGATTGATGACAAAGTCCTGGCCGTGAGGCCAGGACTTTGATCTAATAAGGTCAGTGCAAAAAACGGACTGACTGCCATGCTCAAAGAACCTTCTCCCCATCAGTACCAGTTTGAAACCATTAC
>NZ_JBLJAK010000097.1:0-3219 GCF_047530105.1 Serratia sp. T13T92
TATTGGGGTAAGGATTAACCTGTCATAGAGTCTCTCAAATAAACAGCACGACAGTGTCTCTGTTTACAGAAACACCTTCGGGTTGTGAGGTTAAGTGACTAAGCGTACACGGTGGATGCCTAGGCAGTCAGAGGCGATGAAGGGCGTGCTAATCTGCGAAAAGTGTCGGTAAGGTGATATGAACCGTTATAACCGGCAATACCCGAATGGGGAAACCCAGTGTGTTTCGACACACTATCGTATGGTGAATACATAGCCATACGAGGCGAACCGGGGGAACTGAAACATCTAAGTACCCCGAGGAAAAGAAATCAACCGAGATTCCCCTAGTAGCGGCGAGCGAACGGGGAACAGCCCAGAACCTGAATCAGTTCTTGTGTTAGTGGAAGCGTCTGGAAAGTCGCGCAGCAAAGGGTGATAGCCCCGTACACTAAAATGCATTAACTGTGAGTTCGATGAGTAGGGCGGGACACGTGACATCCTGTCTGAATATGGGGGGACCATCCTCCAAGGCTAAATACTCCTGACTGACCGATAGTGAACCAGTACCGTGAGGGAAAGGCGAAAAGAACCCCGGCGAGGGGAGTGAAATAGAACCTGAAACCGTGTACGTACAAGCAGTGGGAGCACCTTCGTGGTGTGACTGCGTACCTTTTGTATAATGGGTCAGCGACTTATATTTTGTAGCAAGGTTAACCGTATAGGGGAGCCGTAGGGAAACCGAGTCTTAACTGGGCGAATAGTTGCAAGGTATAGACCCGAAACCCGGTGATCTAGCCATGGGCAGGTTGAAGGTTGGGTAACACTAACTGGAGGACCGAACCGACTAATGTTGAAAAATTAGCGGATGACTTGTGGCTGGGGGTGAAAGGCCAATCAAACCGGGAGATAGCTGGTTCTCCCCGAAAGCTATTTAGGTAGCGCCTCGTGAACTCATCTTCGGGGGTAGAGCACTGTTTCGGCTAGGGGGCCATCCCGGCTTACCAAACCGATGCAAACTCCGAATACCGAAGAATGTTATCACGGGAGACACACGGCGGGTGCTAACGTCCGTCGTGAAGAGGGAAACAACCCAGACCGCCAGCTAAGGTCCCAAAGTCATGGTTAAGTGGGAAACGATGTGGGAAGGCATAGACAGCCAGGATGTTGGCTTAGAAGCAGCCATCATTTAAAGAAAGCGTAATAGCTCACTGGTCGAGTCGGCCTGCGCGGAAGATGTAACGGGGCTAAACCATGCACCGAAGCTGCGGCAGCGACGCTTAGGCGTTGTTGGGTAGGGGAGCGTTCTGTAAGCCGTTGAAGGTGAACTGTGAGGTTTGCTGGAGGTATCAGAAGTGCGAATGCTGACATAAGTAACGATAAAGCGGGTGAAAAACCCGCTCGCCGGAAGACCAAGGGTTCCTGTCCAACGTTAATCGGGGCAGGGTGAGTCGACCCCTAAGGCGAGGCCGAAAGGCGTAGTCGATGGGAAACAGGTTAATATTCCTGTACTCGGTGTTACTGCGAAGGGGGGACGGAGAAGGCTAGGCTAGCCGGGCGACGGTTGTCCCGGTTTAAGCGTGTAGGGGGGTGTTCCTGGTAAATCCGGAACGCTATCAACCCTGAGGCGTGATGACGATGCACCACGGTGCAGAAGTAGTTGATGCCCTGCTTCCAGGAAAAGCCTCTAAGCATCAGGTAACATCAAATCGTACCCCAAACCGACACAGGTGGTCAGGTAGAGAATACCAAGGCGCTTGAGAGAACTCGGGTGAAGGAACTAGGCAAAATGGTGCCGTAACTTCGGGAGAAGGCACGCTGGCGCGTAGGTGAAGAGACTTGCTCTCGGAGCTGAAGCCAGTCGCAGATACCAGCTGGCTGCAACTGTTTAATAAAAACACAGCACTGTGCAAACACGAAAGTGGACGTATACGGTGTGACGCCTGCCCGGTGCTGGAAGGTTAATTGATGGGGTCAGCCGCAAGGCGAAGCTCTTGATCGAAGCCCCAGTAAACGGCGGCCGTAACTATAACGGTCCTAAGGTAGCGAAATTCCTTGTCGGGTAAGTTCCGACCTGCACGAATGGCGTAATGATGGCCAGGCTGTCTCCACCCGAGACTCAGTGAAATTGAACTCGCTGTGAAGATGCAGTGTACCCGCGGCAAGACGGAAAGACCCCGTGAACCTTTACTATAGCTTGACACTGAACATTGAGCCTTGATGTGTAGGATAGGTGGGAGGCTTTGAAGTGTGGACGCCAGTCTGCATGGAGCCAACCTTGAAATACCACCCTTTAATGTTTGATGTTCTAACTCGGCCCCATAATCTGGGGTGAGGACAGTGTCTGGTGGGTAGTTTGACTGGGGCGGTCTCCTCCCAAAGAGTAACGGAGGAGCACGAAGGTTAGCTAATCACGGTCGGACATCGTGAGGTTAGTGCAAAGGCATAAGCTAGCTTGACTGCGAGAGTGACGGCTCGAGCAGGTACGAAAGTAGGTCTTAGTGATCCGGTGGTTCTGAATGGAAGGGCCATCGCTCAACGGATAAAAGGTACTCCGGGGATAACAGGCTGATACCGCCCAAGAGTTCATATCGACGGCGGTGTTTGGCACCTCGATGTCGGCTCATCACATCCTGGGGCTGAAGTAGGTCCCAAGGGTATGGCTGTTCGCCATTTAAAGTGGTACGCGAGCTGGGTTTAGAACGTCGTGAGACAGTTCGGTCCCTATCTGCCGTGGGCGTTGGAAGATTGAGAGGGGTTGCTCCTAGTACGAGAGGACCGGAGTGAACGCACCACTGGTGTTCGGGTTGTCATGCCAATGGCACTGCCCGGTAGCTAAGTGCGGAAAAGATAAGCGCTGAAAGCATCTAAGCGCGAAACTTGCCTCGAGATGAGTCTTCCCTGGGCCTTTAAGGCCCCTGAAGGAACGTTTAAGACTAAGACGTTGATAGGCTGGGTGTGTAAGTGCAGCGATGCATTGAGCTAACCAGTACTAATGATCCGTGAGGCTTAACCTTACAACACCGAAGGTGTTTTAGAGTAGACGACAATTTTCAGCGAAGTTCCGAGATTGGTTCTGGTGGTTACGAAAGTAACGGCCAAGAATGAAACAGAATTTGCCTGGCGGCAATAGCGCGGTGGTCCCACCTGACCCCATGCCGAACTCAGAAGTGAAACGCCGTAGCGCCGATGGTAGTGTGGGGTCTCCCCATGCGAGAGTAGGACACTGCCAGGCATCAA
>NZ_JBLJAK010000098.1:0-3097 GCF_047530105.1 Serratia sp. T13T92
AGGGCGTGCCATTCTTCGGGCGTGCGGATGTTCCTCATGGGTTTGCTCCGTGTTGATGATCGGGAACAAGATCATGGCAACATCGCGAACGCAATAACAGGTGGGGTTCCAGCGACGCTTACGTTTAATCCGGGTCAATAACTGTGGTGCAACATTCCAGCGGGAGCCACTCTCTGTATGAACAGTCACTGTCTTTTTATTCAGACGAACCAGGACGCCCGTCACTGTTTGCCCATCGTCAGTTCGAAAGCTGACTACATCCCCGGGCCGAAAATCTTCCATGCTTTGCCTGGTTCGCTGGCGTTGTAACGAGTTGAGGCGATTAACAATAATATTGTGTAACGTTATCAACTCCTCCTCCGGCATGTCATCGATTAATTCAGCAAGATTAATAGCCTGCCTGGTGTTCCTTGATGGTGTTTTTTTCATAAAATCCAGTCCCGTTATCTTGTCAGTTTATTAATCGTCCATTTCAGGGCGAAGTTTCCAGGTACTGCCACCGAAAAGTATGTTACCTACGACTTGCTCCCAGGTTTCTGTTTCTGCCAATTTCGTTTTCACTGACAAAAAATCGGCATGGCTCAGGATGACTTCACCGTGATCACCCGGTGAAGCCAATACATAGCCGTCGGCCAACTGTGTTTTTACAGATTGAGCGCCCCGCACCGATCGCCGGTAAAAACTTTTTATGCACCCACCGTTTCGCAGGGCTGATAAAATAGCATTTTCTGGTATACGCACACTAAACCTGCTTATGACGGGAAAGGGTCCGATAAACCGTCGGCCTGGATACCGCGAACAACTCGGCCAGATCGCTGATCGAGTACTGCGCGGTTTCATGCATTCGGCACAGCTCTTTTTGTTGTTTATCAGACAGCTTTGGCTGTTTCCCCCGTAGTTTTCCTTTCGCCCGCGCAATCGCCATGCCTTCGCGGGTGCGCAGACGTATCAGGTCGCCCTCAAACTCTGCAAAGGTAGCAAGCACGTTGAAGAACATCTTTCCCATCGGGTCTGCCGGATCATAGATGCTATTTCCCAGCGCCAGCTTCACACCTCTGGCCTGTAGAGCATCAGCGATCTCTCGGGCATCAGGGACTGAACGAGCAAGGCGGTCCAGTTTTGGGACGACCAGCGTGTCACCACTGCGGACAGCGGCAAGAGCCTGATCTAATCCTGGCCTCAATCGGTTTGAACCAGTCAGCCCTTTATCGATGTAAATTCTGTCTGGGGAGACACCGAGTTTCATCAGTGCTTCCTGCTGAGCAGTCAAATCCTGCTTGTCGGTGGAGCACCGGGCATAGCCGATCCGTATTTCAGTCATAAATGTGTACGTTTAAGGAGCCATGAAAGAGATTGATACCGTACCAGTTATATGAGACAACTTCAGCAGCGATTTATGGCAGAGGCGAAAATTTATTTAACTGTCCGTTCAACGATCCTCTTACGGACATTATTTTCGGGGTCAGGATGACAACTCGTGACAAAGCGACAGGCAAAAGTGAACGATTGGCGGTTTTAAACAGTGCCGAGCAGGAAGCGCTGTATAGCCTCCCGGATTTCGATGATGCTCAGCGACTGGAGTTTCTGGCGCTGGGGGAATCTGAATTGGCGCTGGCCTGCAGCCGTCGGGGGCTTCACGCTCAAATTTATTGCATCATCCAGATCGCTTACTTTAAAGCTAAGCACCTGTTTTTCCGCTTCGGCTGGGATGATGTTCAGGACGACTTAAGCTTTGTCCTGAGCCGTTATTTCCCCGGAGAGTCACTGCCTGACAAACTGCCCTATAAGCAGGAACGCTATGCTCAGCGGGAAAAAATCTGCGCGCTGTATGGTTACTGCCCGTGGTCATCGGCACTGTCTTCAACGCTTGAACAACAGGCCGTTCATATTGTTCACCGCGATGTCACTCCCGGCTTTGTCGCCACGGAGTTGATCATCTGGCTCAACGCACACAAAATCATCCGCCCCGGCTATACCACGCTCCAGGAGCTGGTAAGCCGGACGCTTTCTGATGAAAGGCAGCGGCTGGGGCGTATCCTGATGGAGCGGCTTGATGACGCCACCATTGATGGTCTAAACAAGCTGATTGAACGCGATGATACCCTTTCCCGGCTGGCGATCCTCAGGCAGGATGCCCGTGATTTCGGCTGGCGCCAGATGGTCCAGGAACGGGAAAAACGGGCCATACTGGCGCCATTGCACCGCAAAGCCTGCGACATCCTGCCGGCACTGAATATTTCTCAGCAGAATCTGCTTTACTACGCCAGCCTGGCAAATTTATATACCGTTTATGATCTCCGTGAACTGAAGCCCGATCAGACCCGCCTTTACCTGTTGTGCTATGCATGGGTTCGTTACCGCCAGTTCAGCGATAACCTGGTGGATGCGATGTTTTTCCATATGAAACAGCTCGAGGATGAGAGCCGCAGCGTGGCCAAACAACTTCTGGCTGACGTCCAGGAAAAACACCGGCGTGAAACGTCTAAAATCGGACGGCTGTTATCGCTTTACGTTGATGACAGCGTTCCGGACCCCACCACCTTTGGCGAAGTCCGTCGTCGGGCATGGAAAATCATGCCGCGGGAGGCGCTGAAAACCACCGCACAGCGCATGAGTGTAAAACCCGTCAGTAAACTGGCGCTGCAGTGGCAGGCCGTGGACAGTATGACGGCATTAATCCGGCGTCACCTGCGACCATTATATCTGTCACTGGACCTCACTAGCGTGGTCCAGGACAGCCCGTGGGCTGAAGCGCTGAACTGGCTCAGAATGGTATTCAGCAAAAAGCAGACGCTTTCGCAGCGACCACTGGAGGAATGCCCACCGGAAACATTACCAGAACGGCTGCGCCCGTATCTGCTGGAGTTCGGCGAGGATGACGAGCCCACAGGCCTGAACGCCGGGCGCTATGAGTTCTGGCTCTACCGCCAGATAAGAAAGCGTTTTCAGGCGGGTGAATTCCACCTCAATGACCATGTACTCATTCCTGTTGATGGTGGCAGTTTCGCCCTGACTGGCTTGGACGTTGTACTGGACTACCTGGACGAGATCAGGGAAACCCGATTTACCCAATTCAGCGTATTCCGTAATGAGTACA
>NZ_JBLJAK010000099.1:0-3066 GCF_047530105.1 Serratia sp. T13T92
AAAGGGCGTGCCATTCTTCGGGCGTGCGGATGTTCCTCATGGGTTTGCTCCGTGTTGATGATCGGGAACAAGATCATGGCAACATCGCGAACGCAATAACAGGTGGGGTTCCAGCGACGCTTACCTTGCAACTGTCCCTTCTGGGGATACCTGCAGAGGTTGTGATTGGCAACACGCTGACCCTAGTCGTTCGCCGGACTTACCGGACGCCGATGTGGTATGTCGGAAATTGGCAGGAGCGCCTGGGAACGGCGGATGTTATTGATGCACCGTGTCGGTTTCTCAAAGGCTGAAGATCCCGGGGCAGTTGCCCCGGTTTTCATGGTGCTTTCAGGGGGCATAAGCCCCCGGCGCGTTAGCCAGTCTGGCCAGATGACCGGTCCCATAAGGATGCCCGCCCCGGCGGGCCTGTACCGCACATCTTGTCTTCCCGAGTGCTCCTTCCGTGTAGACGTTATCTCCTGCCATCGCTTAAACGGTTGCACCGTGCCGTCAAAAATCAAGCCGCCAGCTGCGGCACCCGTTCGCACTCCTTCCTTTTCAGTCAGTCATTTGCGCTGCGGCTTTGCATCCGGAGCGTGACTTTTGCCTGATGGCCCGTTGCTGACCGTCGCTCATGGCAAGAGACAACGACCCTCCTTCGAAAGGAGGAACGCCAGAAGAAAGTTTTTTAAGACCATCATGCGAAGGAGAATTTTATGAACGATCGCCAGGTAGTTCAAAGCCTGCTGCAGGCACTGACGGATAAGCTGCTGATTTCATCCCCGGAGTTCGCCGCCGCGTTGGCACATTTCAATATCACCACAACGTATCAGGGCGTTAAAGGCGATCCTGACTGGGCGGGCTTGTTCGGGCGTGAAGGCTGTTTTTACGTGGATGTCTTTAACACCGAGCATCCAAAAGGCCTGCGCTATGAGTTTAACTGCCCGGACGACGCGAAAGCCTTCTCCGACGGCGCGCGTGACGGGGAGGTGACCCTGTGAGCCTGTATGACCAGAGGAAACACACGATGACATTTCAGACCTTTCACAGCCTGACCAGTGCGCTGATCCACACCATGGCAAAGCAGGAACTGCTGGCCTTGAACTGGCCTACGTCACTCCACCTTGAATATGGCCAGCAGTGGGGTCAGAGCGACGGGGTGGTTTTCCACGGCACTCTTTCCAGTGCTGACCTGCTTCGAATTATTCCGGGGCTGCGAGGGAAGCGTTATCTGTCCAGGTGCAATGCGCGGGCGTTATTCACGGCTGTGAGGGAGCAGGGCATTCGTGTGCAACTCGAACTGACACAAAGCTGGTACAGCCTTTCCTGGGATACTCGACTGGTTGCTGAGGGCTTTTCTGATGAGATGGAAATGCTGGAAAAGCGTCTGCTGCAGGCGCTGCGCGAACAGTATGAATGTCTGTGTCACAGCGTGAAGAGGCTGGGCTATAAGCTCGCGGAAGGGACGTACCCGGCAGAATATGATGAGAACCTGTTCACTCGGGCGACCGCGAACATCACCCTGGAAGCCGTGGCTGTAGACCCGTGCGACTGTGGCTACTGTGATACGGATGAAGCCATTCTGGAGGAATATATCAGGATGATTCTGGACGATAATGCGCGAGTGGTTTCCGTCCGGTTTCAGGTGAAGTGTGCGGGCCAACTGATGGCGGAGTCCTGGGCCAGTGAGGTCGTCATCCTCCCTGGGCAGCCGGTAAGAAAGTGGGTCTGCCGTTCAGAAATTCAGTATGTCGCAAACGAAGCCCGCCACGCCATTACTGATCAGGTGCAGGCCTTCCGCAGTTTTGTACATGCCGCCTGATCCCCGGCACTCCCGGGTCGCTCCCCAGCGGCCCGTTTTCCCCCTGCCGGATACCCCCGGCGTTGAGCCGGGGGTATCCGGAGTCAAAAAGGCCGCGCCCGTACCGGTCGCCTTCTGTCGCCGTGCCAGCGGAAGGTGATTTTTCCCGCGATACGTTTTGTGCCCAGGGTGGCTGACGCCGTGCCCAGACCTTAGCCCGGGCTGCGTGCGTAACAAGGGAAGCTTCGCCGCGTTCCTCACCCGTTCACGTCAAAAATCAGCGCATTCAGCCCTGATTTTCGCCTGCGCTGCGGCTTGCGGGCGCGCCCTTGTTTCCCCCGCTGACCGCCCGGTCTGGTTCGTGGTCACGGCGACAGCCGTATCCACCAACCTTTATGGGAGAAAGAACGATGCCGAATTGGTGTGCCAACCGAATTAAACTCACCGTGCCTGCGTGTGTGCAGGCCGAGGTAGAAGCCTGGGCGAACGGGACGATGTACCCGTATTACAAACGTGCCATCAATCAGAGTGTCCGCATGTTCATCGCTGGCGTGGCCGGGCGACTGAAGCCGGGTATTGAGATGCAGTATCTGCCGTATCCCGCGCTGACTGCGCATGGCAGCACCGAGCCGACAGAAGCCTCACTCGCTTTCGGGGGATGGGTCGAGATGCTGGAGAGCAATGTGTGGCTTGATAAGTCCTGTTGTCATTATATTGACCAGTATTACCGGGCAACGGGGCTTGCCGGTCTGAAGTGGGATAACTTGACCGCTGCCGAGCAGGCGCGGGTTGATGCCGTGATGCGCAGTAAAAGCCATGACTGGATCCATTTGTGGTCGCGAAAGGTTAGCCGTGGAGAGCTGTTCGATATGCTTGAAGCCGAGCCTGAAGGCGAAATGTTTGATTTACTTCTGATTATTCCCACAAGGCTTGCCTGTGAACTCAACGGGTTCAATGGTGGCCTGCTGGAGAAAGTACAGAGTGCGTATGACTTTTATAGCGCTAACTATGGCATCAAATGGCCTTCAGCCAGTCAGGCTGAAATAACCAGCGGATACGGCTGGTTGGAAATCGATATAGATACGCCCTGGTCTCCGCCAGATGAGTCTGTCATGGAGGCGTTGTCAGATAAATGGGGTTGTACCATTGACCATTATTTCGTAAGCGTCGTTAAATCCCCACAGTGTTCGGTCGTGGGGTTTAAGGTAGGGTGATTTTCCAGGGCAGCAGCGTGTCCCAGTCGATGGCGTCGTCCGGCGATTTCAGCGCCGTCAGCAACGCAT